>JABDJM010000255.1 GCA_013002475.1 Saprospiraceae bacterium
CCTGTACAAACTTCGGGATCTTGACAGATTTCTTTGGAGGAGCCGAAGGCGGGGTAGGAGGATCCTGTTTGCAGGAGCTAACAAAAAACGCGATCAACAAACTCCCCAGGAGCAAAGATTTTCGGATCATTCTTTATGCTTTTACCCAGGTGGTATCCCCACCCTTGGCATCTTTCAATTGGATTTCTAATTCTTTCAGCGTGTCGCGGATCTTATCTGCAGTTCCCCAATCTTTTTGCGAGCGTGCATGGTTACGCAATTCGATCACCAGTTGCATAAGCCCGTCAGTGGTTCCATCTTTTCCGCTTGCCATTTCCTCCTGCAACCCAAAAATGTCAAAGATGAAATCATCAAAAACCTTTTTAGTCCGATCAAGAGTTTCGGCACTTAATTCCTCAGCTTTGATGTGCCCGTCTCTGATCCCATTGATCTTGGGGACCACCTCGAACATTCGGGCCAAAGCCATGGGTGTATTGAAATCATCAGACATATGCTCTAGAGCCTGATCAAGAAGTTTTGATATTTCTTCATCTACAGTTCCTGCGGATGCGCTTTGGACTGCCTGAAATCCCTGCAATGTTTTTCGGGCTTCCATCAATCGCTTGTACCCTTTCTCAGAAGCTTTTAAAGCTTCATCACTAAGATCCATAGTGCTTCTGTAATGAGTCTGCAGCATAAAGAAGCGAACCACCATTGGAGAGTATCCCTGGCTAACATGCGGGCTTTCCCCGGTGAATAATTCTTCCGGACTGATTGTATTACCATCGCTCTTGGACATCTTCCTTCCGTTCATGAGCAGCATATTGGTGTGTAACCAAAAATTTGCTGGCTGGCATTTGCATGCTCCGAAGTTTTGAGCCACTTCGTTTTCATGATGTGGAAATTTTAAATCATTTCCGCCGCCATGAATATCAAAAGTGGTGCCCAGGTATTTTGTGCTCATGACCGAGCATTCCAGGTGCCAACCCGGAAAGCCTTCCGACCAGGGAGAATTCCATCGCATTAAATGGTCTGGTGCAGCTTTCATCCAGATCGCAAAGTCTGCCGGATGTTTTTTCTCACCCTGATTTTTTAGCTCACGGGTTTCAGAAAAAAGGTCTTCTATGACACGGCCAGATAGTTTACCATAGACATCCTGTTCTTTGGCGAACTTTTCCACGTCAAAATAGACGGAACCATTTTTTTCGTAAGCTAGTCCATTGTCTAATATTTGCTGGACCATTTCGATCTGTTCCAAAATATGCCCTGAAGCCCTTGGTTCAATGCTCGGAGGTTCACTATTGAAGATCCGCATCATATCGTGGAATCCAAGTGTATATTTCTGGACGACCTCCATCGGTTCCAGCTTTTCTGCCCTGGCTCCTTTTGATATACGATCAGTTCCGTCATCCAATAAATGGCCTACATCGGTTATGTTCCGGACGTAGCGGACTGTATATCCTAAATACTTCAGGTATCTGTAAATAATGTCGAAGCTGACAAAGGTCCTGACATTCCCTAAATGTACATCGCTATAAACGGTTGGACCACAGACATACATTCCGATATAGCCTTCCTCGATCGGCTTGAATGTCTCTTTTTTCCGGTTTAAACTATTGTAAAGAACCAGCTCTTGTTTCATGCGCCAAAAATACAATATTTAGGAAAGGCCCGCTTTGCTTCAGGGTCGGATTTGAAAAACAGAAAGGAGGGGGTAATGATCGGAATGATCAACCTCCAAAACCTCACTTGAAATGACATTAAAAGAATTCGGATCACTGAATATGAAATCGATTCTCAGGCCTGGGATTTTCCCAGCATAAGTGGATCCCACGCCCCAGCCAGACTCCCGAAAGCTATCCACCAAGCCTTTGCTCAGCAATCGATAGATGTAGGACTGTGCGGTATTGTTTAGGTCCCCTGTGAGTAAAATCGGATGAGGACTGGCCTGCATCATTGCTTTCAATTGCTCCGCCTGGTCAACGCGCTTGAGTGTTCGCGAATTCACCTTTGCCAGGATATTTTTAATGGTGGCCCAGGTCTTTTGTTCTGGAAGATCGGAGACCTCTAGATCATTGGTTTGTTGGGAAATGGAGTTGGATTGAAGATGTACATTAAACACTCGAATAGTATCCTGGTCCGTCTTTATGTCAGCCCATACATATCCATTACCGGATTTTTGAAAAAAGGCAGCCTGATGATCCAGGATTTCCCATTTGGAAAAAATGGATCCCGTTGGAGTAATGGCTCTGGAGTATCCCGGAAAAAAAGTGGAATCCCTGGTCCCATAAAATTCATCATCCGGGAATTCCTGAATGCAAATGAGATTTGCCTTTTGATCCTGTAAAAATTCTTTTAGAGCAAGGAGATTTTCTTTTCGCTCGCTTTTGGAATAGCCACGCATAATCTTGCCAAAGAAATTTGTGTTGTAACTCAGGACTTGAATCTCAGAGAGCTCCTGCTTTGGATTATCACCTCCACCCATAGCAACCAGGGATCTTAGAGAGGTCCATCCAAGGAGGATGGTAATAAATGGTAGCCAGGCCCATTTTCGTTTTGTTACCAGCCAAAGGCCCAGAAAAAAGATATTTCCCCAGAGCAGAGTAGGATAGGCCAATCCCATAAAACTGGCCTGCCAGACCTCCTGCGGATTAATCAGAGGAGCTAAATAACTGAGGAGTGTTGCAAAAGCAAGAAAAATATTAAGCCACCATAATGGTTTTTGTATGCGGGTCACGGTTGCAAATTACTTGTTGCTTGCGTTGAAGAGAAACTCTTTTTCTTCGGAGGTTAAATTTTCATATCCCTCCTTTTTGATCTTTTCCAGGATCTTATCCAGTTTTTCCTGATGATCCTGTGGGGGAGGGGTATTGTCGCGACTACCTTCTCCTTTGATTATTGTGAACTTGGTTTTCTTTTTATTGGATTTCTTCGGTTTCCTGGATTTATCAGCACCTGAAAAAAGGTCTTTAAACCAGGTTACCATGCTGTTGACCGGAGCAGATAGATCTTGTCCATTTCGGAGTTGGCTTACAAACAACCAACCGAAGGCTGCACCACCCAGGTGACCAAAAGCTCCCCCTGTGTTGTTGGTTCCGCCTGTTGCGACTATGTCAAAAAATACCAGGGCGGCCACAATGTATTTCAACTTGATATCACCCAGGATCAAAAGACGCATAATGTATTCCGGAGCAAGGACGCCTGCTGCAACCACAATGGCCATCACTGAACCACTGGCTCCCAGAGCATAATGTATAGCACCATCCCCATAGGGCAGGAGGTTGGCAGATGCAAAAAACACTAACCCGGCAGTCAGCCCTCCAAGGAGGTAGATGGGCAGGATCCGATGGTCTCCAATTAGATCCCCTACAATACGGCCAAACCAATACAGGAAAAGCATATTAAAAAGGATGTGCATAAAGCCTTGATGCAAAAACATATTGGTCACCAACACCCAGGGATGGGTAAGATTAAACCAGGGATCTGAACTGATGCTCAGATACCGCGTGACCTCATCATAAATACTGTGATCGGTTCCTCCGGATGGAATTCCAGAGATGACCCAAAGCAGATTGATAAAAACATAGACAGACACATTTACCAGGATCAACCTGGTAATCATGTTTCCGCTACTAAATTCGCGCTTCAGATCTTCCCAAATACTTTCTAACATGATTTCCTATACAGGAATATTAACTTTTATAAAAATATTCGATTTGCATTAACTTCGGCCTAGCTCTCCTTTATTTTGCCAATATCGTATGAGCAAAAACCCAAATAATGCTCCTCCAAGGTGCGCAAAATGGGCCACGCCTGTTCCAAATTTCCCCAAACCCAGGAATAATTCAATCCCGGCGTAGATCATTACAAAGTATTTTGCTTTCATTGGAATAGGGGGGAAAAGTAGCATGATCTGCGTATTGGGATATAGGGTTCCGAAGCCAGCCAGTAAGCCAAAAATGGCTCCTGAGGCTCCCAGTACTGGGATATTGGCAGATAGCGCAGAGCTTCCCATATAATTCATCTCAGCCCATTTGACCAGAAAATGAAGGAGCATGGCTCCAAATCCTGCGATAAGGTAGAAGGATAAAAATTTCTTTCCACCCATCCGGTTTTCAAGAGGAGGCCCGAACATAAACAGGCCGAACATATTGAAAAAGAGGTGTCCAAGATCGGCATGCATAAACATATGCGTAACCAACTGGTAGGGTTGGAAATATTCAGAGCCAGGCATGAACAGCGCCAGGATCAATTTCTTCCAATCGCTGAAGTTCTCACCGTTTGGATTGTTGATCAGAAAGCTGGCTACCTGATTGTCCGGTTCACCCAGGATCAGTAGAGTACCAAAAAATAAAACCACATTGATGATCAAAAGATTTTTGACCACTTCTGACAATCGCATCATATCGATCTATTTTCGCCGAAATTACTCAATAAAATATGCACCTTTTCAGCTTTTCGACAGAGCCCCTAAAATGGGCTATCAGGAATTAAAACGCAGATCTAGCTCCTCAAGTTCGAAAGCAATGAAGCATTTTCTACCGGTGGGCCCTTTAAAAGGAATTTCGCAGGCAAAAAGCTGATCAATGAGGGCTCGCATTTCATACTCTCCTAGGCTTTGTCCCTTTTTTACAGAGGTGGAAATAGCCAGGGATCGGGCCAGATTTTCGGTATGATTTAGATGAAGCTCCAGATTGGATTTGAATTGTTCCAGTAATTCCTCAATGACCCTTTGCTCGTTCAGTTTATGATCAAAATCTGCCGGCGTTCCCTGGAGAACAAAAGCATCCTGACCAAATTCTTTCAGATCAAATCCAAGCTGGTTGATCAGGGGTAAGATTTCCTTTAGAGTTGGAGTGTCCGAGGGGTTGATATGGATGGTCTTTGCAAAAAGTGCAACCTGCGTTCCGGCTTGTTGCTGGCTTAGCTGCCGGAGGTACTTTTCATAGAGTATCCTCTGATGGGCCACGCGCTGATCGATCAGCAAATAGCCCGACTTGATCTGGCTTACTATGTACCTATTGTGGATCTGGTAGGGAGCTTTTAATTCAGAAGATTCTGACATGGATTCCAAGTCATTGGCATCTTCCTTTTTGGACATAGCACTGGCAATAGTCATCGCCGGTTGATCGGAATCCCCGGTGGGCGGGTCAAAGGTTGCCAGGTCCGCATATACTTTTTCCCACTCCTTTACAGGTTCGTTTGGTTTCCGGTATGAGCCCCCGGAAAAAGTTTTCGCCCCCTCACCAGAACTGGAGGCACCACCAGCATAACTAAAGCTTCTGGATTGATCAAAATCCAGAGTCGGGGTCAGGTTATGTTTACCCAGAGCATGTCGGACTGCCACTTTCAGGTAGTTGTAGATCAATCGCTCATCCTCAAACTTGATCTCCTGTTTGGTGGGATGCACGTTGATATCGATTTGCTTTGGATCGATCTCAAGAAATATCACATAGCTAGGGTAGTGTTCCTTGCTGATCAGGTCCTCATAAGCGGCATTGATTGCATGATGGAGGTAGGGGCTTTTGATAAAGCGCCTGTTAACGAAGAAATACTGTTCCCCTCTGGTCTTCTTGGAAAACTCAGGTTTGCCAACAAACCCATCTATGGACACTACATCTGTTTCTTCCTGAACTGGGACTAACTTTTTATTGGTATTAGCTCCAAGGACAGAAACGATCCGCTGTCTTTGATTCGCCGGAAGAAGATGAAATATTTCGTTGTTGTTGTGATGGAGGCTAAAAAATACTCCCGGGTGAGCGATAGCGATCCGGGTAAATTCATCATTAATGTGGCGGAGTTCTACAGGGTTGGATTTCAGGAAATTCCTTCTGGCCGGCACGTTGAAAAAGAGATTCTTTACAGAAATATTGGTGCCGACAGGATGCTGGATAGCTTCCTGGGCTTCTACTCTTGAGCCTTCGATCTGGATCCGTATACCGAGTTCATCCTCCTTTCTCCGGGTCTTCAATTCCACCTGGGCTATCGCCGCAATAGAGGCCATAGCTTCGCCCCGGAATCCCATTGTCCTTATGGAGAAAAGGTCGGCCGCATCGCGGATCTTGGATGTGGCATGTCTTTCAAAGCAGAGTCGGGCATCTGTCTCCGACATGCCGCTACCGTTGTCAACAACCTGGATGAGCAATTTGCCTGCTTCCTTTATTACCAATCTTATTTCTGAAGCACCCGCATCGAGCGCATTTTCAAGAAGTTCCTTGACGACAGAGGCGGGTCTTTGGATCACTTCCCCCGCCGCGATTTGATTAGCTACGGAGTCGGGGAGGAGCTGAATTACATCAGACATGTAAGAGCAACGTTTTTGATGAAAGCAGTTTTTATGATCCTGTGCCAAACAAGGCAGTGATGAGCTCCGGCAAAAATATCCATATTACTGTAATAGTGATAACGATCAGCGAAATCAAAACGGTCATCAGGCGAAAATTTGCCTTTTGGACCATCTTTCGCCGGTAATCAGTATCTCTGGCCCCTCCACGTCGAAGTCCGGTGGAAATCCGGGCCTTCATTCCTTCCACATTTCCCTCCTCCTTCATCTGCTGGGCCCTTTTAAGCCGGTTCTCTCTTTCTTCCTTATCGGGATTCCAATATCGGGGGTTGTACTCAAAGCGCTGATGTCTGGGAGTCCGAAATACCTTAATAGGGAATTTGTTTGCCATTCTTTTAAGTTAAGGTTATTCTAATTAATTATGGATCCTTAAGGTTCATTCTTTTTTGGGAATGATAGCACCAAAGTTACCCACAAGCTTGCAAAGAGGGTCCTTCTTGGGCTATATTTGTACTTAAGAACGAAGCACATGAGCGACCAGATAAAGCACGAGTGTGGTGTAGCCCTGATCAGGCTCTTAAAACCCCTCGATTATTATCAAGAAAAGTACGGCACTGCACTTTATGGGATCAATAAGATGCGCCTCCTTATGCAGAAGATGCGAAACAGGGGGCAGGATGGTGCAGGCTTCGCAACCATCAAGCTTAATCCCGCACCGGGAACTCGCTATATTTCCAGAAAAAGATCTATTTCTTCCAACTATCTGGAAGACTTGTTCAAGGATATCTATCAGCGGTTTGAGGATGTTCCAAAGGAAAATCTGACAGACACTGCATGGTTGAAAAAAAACAAACCCTTTACCGGGGAGCTTCTTATGGGGCACCTACGCTATGGTACTCATGGTGCCAATACCATGGAAACCTGCCACCCGTTTCTTCGGCAGAATAATTGGATCAGTAGAAATCTTGTGTTGGCTGGAAATTTCAACCTCACCAATGTCAACGAGATGTTCGATGAACTTGTGGGTTATGGACAGTATCCAAAGGAAATTTCAGACACAGTTACTGTCCTTGAAAAGATCGGACACTTTCTGGATGACGAGGTAGAGCGAATTCATACCTGGTTTAAGCCTGATGGCTATTCCTCAGAAAAGATCAACGAGCTCATTTTTGATAACCTGGATTTGCAGAGACTGCTGAAGCGAGCCTGCAAACGATTTGATGGAGGCTTTGTCATGGCCGGGATGATCGGGCATGGGGATGCTTTTGTGATCCGGGATGCCAACGGAATTCGGCCGGCTTTTTATTTTGCCAATGAGGAGGTAGCTGTAGTCGCTTCCGAAAGACCTGCCATTCAAACAGCCTTCAATGTCCATCATTCAAGGATCAAAGAGGTCATGCCTGGCCATGCATTGATCATAAAGCATCATGGGGAGGTTAGTGAAAAACCTTATACCAAACCCGGACGGAATTTGGCTTGCTCCTTCGAGAGGATCTATTTCAGCCGCGGGACAGACCGTGATATCTATTTAGAAAGAAAAAAACTGGGAGAGCAACTGGTGGGGCCGATCTTGAAAGCGGTGAATGAAAACTTTGAGGACACAGTTTTTTCCTACGTACCAAATACTGCTGAATCTGCTTACTATGGGTTAGTAGATGGAGTAGAAAAGGCGCTTAACAAGCAAAAAGAAAACGCCATACTTCAGGCGGGAAAAAATATCAAGCCTAAAAAACTTGAAAAGATTCTTTCCCAACGGGCAAGAGTCGAAAAGATCGTAGTAAAGGATGCCAAACTCAGGACCTTTATTGCAGACGATTCCAGCAGGGGAGACCTCGTGTCTCATGTTTATGATGTGACTTATGGAATTGTTCGGAATGACAAGGATACTTTAGTCTTGATGGATGATAGTATTGTGCGAGGGACAACCTTAAGAGATAGCATCCTGAAAATCGTTAGCCGTCTCCGGCCAAAAAAGATCATTGTCGTTTCTTCTGCTCCTCAGATCAGGTACCCTGATTGCTATGGAATTGATATGTCCAGGCTTCAGGAGTTTGTTGCCTTTCGTGCCATGATCGACCTGATCCATAAAAAGGGAATAAGCCATCTTCTGGATGAAGCTTACAAAAGGTGTAAAAAATCTGAAACCCATCCTATCGATGTAATAAGAAATGAGGTTCAGTCTCTGTATGATCTGTTTACAGCGGAAGAAATCTCCGCTCAGATTGCTAAGATCATAACTCCTAAGGGCTTAAAGCCCAAAGTGGAAGTCATCTATCAAACCATCGAAGGATTACATCAAGCCTGTCCTAAGCATAAAGGCGATTGGTATTTTTCCGGAAACTATCCTACCCCGGGTGGAAACCGGGTCGTTAACCGGGCCTTCGTCAACTTTATGGAAGGAAGTGATAAGCGAGCTTATGAGCAAGCTACGGTGAAGGCCTGACAAATCTTGTCCAGCCCCAGATCGCTCCTATCACGATCACTCCCACGATGATCATAAATGAACTGAAGGGAATAAAGGTGATCGCGAAAATGTGCATTTTTTCCAGTAACCACATGACTGATATCAAGGCTGTCAACATCAGGACCAAACCTGATAGTCTGCCAAATCCAGGCACTCTTCTAATATCAACATTGCGATTAATGATCAGTAAGGTGGCGATCATGCTCAGTACCGGCAGAATCTGAGTATAGACGTCTGTTCGAAATATGGGTTGACGTTCAAATAGAAAAAGATAAACATTCAGCGTGATGGCAAAAACTCCCGGGATACAGATCAGATAGATCAGGACTGCATATAGGTAGCACCAGGGTTTCATTTCTCCCTCTCCTTTACCTAACCATCCCGCCAAAAAA
>JABDJM010000515.1 GCA_013002475.1 Saprospiraceae bacterium
CTGATGATCGGTGTAGGCAATATCACTATTCAGATGATGGATCTCCTGAATCATAAACTGGATCTCAACATTTTCATCCGCATAAAAAGTGTTCAAATTGCAGATCTGATCATAAGCCTTATGTTCAACAATCCCCGCTGAACCATCACTTTTATGTAGCAAATGAAAAACAACAGGGACATACCTGGTAACGGATCTGTAATCTGCAGGCAAGTTATCTGCATCTCGAATGTTTGCTTTTAATCTTTCGACGAGGATGTCATCATGTTCCGCTGGTAATCCGCAAATTCCAGAATGTCCTAATTGGGAAAAAGCGCTGAGAGAGCCTAGTGAAAGAAAAACTAAGCAAATAAGAATACGCATCTAAAATCTTTTTTATTGAACGATGAATCGTTTAATGATCTGAATTTTCTCGTTAGATCCTTTTAACATATATAAGCCTGGAGAAAGTTCCCTGACAGGGATCTCAAAAGTGGATGAACCTTCATTGAATTCGCGAATAATATTCCCGGTAATTCCAATAATGGTCCATTGGTCAAAAGTAGTCTCTGAAGAAAGTACAACATTTAAGGAGCTCCCTTTGCTAACTGGATTAGGATAGATCCTGATATGGTCCTGGAGGTCTCTGTCGACTGTACCGGTCAATTCCCCCGTAAAGAATATCCCATTCTCAGTTTCCACGGTGCAGGTCTCGAAAGAATTCAGAGGTTTCACCTTCCAGAAGTATTTTTTATTGGGTAATAATTGGGTCCCATCAAATTGAATAAAATTATCTGTAGTTATAAAAGTGAAAGGATTCAAAGAAAAAGTTGGCACCCAATCAATGGACACTTCATATTCCTGAGCATTATCGGCGGCAGCCCATTCAAAGTAGATATCGGTGTTTTGATTAACGGTGGCAGAATCCGCAGGGATCACAAGCGCCGTTTCACCCACAGGTCCGGAAAGTGCATTAGGCACCTCATACAGATTCCCCTGATTAATCCTTTGGTCAACCCGGGCATTTACAACATCAACCTGACCTTGGCTCATAGTTCTGGGATTGCAGCTTAGGAAATAGCCCATTAAATTCGATTCATCCGGATCAATAAGCACCCCGTTAGGGTCTTTTGCACCTCCGGTATAGTTGCATCCCCAGCTTGGGCCGAAATGATTATAGTCGGGTGGAGTATCGCAGATCTCATCGCCGGCTTCTTCGCAGTTTGAACCGTCCATCAGTTCAGAATAAATGGTATTCCATTGCGAAGATCCCGGTGCCTCTATTTCTACCTGCTCTCCGTGTACATCCGGATCATAGGGCTCCCAATCCCAACCACGAAATGGGTGGGGCAATCCGAGGTAATGACCTAACTCATGAGCTAGAGTACTTCCACCCAAATTGCCTTGGCCTACGACTATCCAATCTGCTCCGGGTGAAAAATAGCCAGCGACGTTATATAACCCGTCAGGATCATAATTTGCCGTTGCTGGGATGTACACATTTATAACTTCCCAATTCTTGTTATCCAGCATTACATCCTCTCCTGCCCCTGCGTGATCCTCGTAAGCATCCGTGTCATACACATGATTAATTTCTTCCAGGAAAAATTGGATATCGGACTCCTGCTCCATATAGAAATCATTCAGGTTACAATGAGCAGTTTTTACGATATCGGAATTAGGTCCACCTGAACCATCAGTTCTGTGGAAGACATGATAAACGATAGGAATAAAACGGGTGCCTTCAGACCTTTGAAATTGATCCGAACGCAGATATTCTTTTGCCGAGCGTGTCTGTTTGATTAGCATCTCATCTGCTTCCGGGCTTAACCCACAGATGCTATGTTGCTGGCCAAAAATTCCTGAAATCCCCAATGACAGGAAAATGAAAAGTGCCCCAAAAATTTTCATTGATTTTGTTCTTTGTTAGATATATTCCAAAGTTAACGATTCTCTCGATCAATGGTTTACTTTTATGAAGCCGCAAAGCGTCAAAAACCCTGATTCCATACCAAAAAAGGTGTACTTTTGCCGCGTCATTTTCAAACTACCTAAAAATTCTAGCCGCAAATTATGAGTAAAGTTACTGTTGTTGGAGCCGGAAATGTTGGAGCTACCGTTGCCAATGTCCTTGCCCACAAAGATGTCGTCAATGAAGTTGTCCTGTTAGATATCAAAGCAGACCTGGCAAAAGGCAAAGCTTTGGATAGTTGGCAACAAGCCCCCATCGATTATTACAGCACCAAGATCGAAGGAACGGGGGATTACAGAAAGACCAAAGGGTCTGACATCGTAGTCATCACTGCCGGTATTCCCAGAAGACCTGGTATGAGCCGCGACGACTTGATCTCTACCAATGCCAAGATCGTTACTTCGGTTACCAAATCCATTCTAAAGTATACCAAGAACCCTATCATTATCGTGGTAAGTAACCCGCTGGATGTAATGACCTATGCGGCCCATAAAGTGTCCGGTCTGGATAGCAGCCGGGTATTTGGAATGGCAGGGGTCCTCGATACAGCGCGTTACCGGGCTTTCCTTTCTACAGAGCTTAAGATCAGCCCTAAAGATTTCCAGGCTGTACTCATGGGAGGCCATGGAGATACTATGGTACCCTTACCAAGATATACTACGGTTGCTGGTATCCCGGTTACCGAGTTGATCGACAAGGATATACTGAAAGCAATTGTTCAGAGGACAAAAGTGGGAGGAGGAGAATTGGTAAAACTTATGGGAACTTCAGCCTGGTATGCTCCTGGAGCTGCCGCTGCCCAGATGGTTGAATCCATTATCCGCGATGAAAACAGAATATTCCCTTGCTGTGCAAGATTGACAGGACAATATGGATTAAGAAACATCTTCCTGGGTGTCCCTGTAAAACTTGGACGAAATGGTATTGAGCAAATGCTTGAACTTAAATTGAATAAAACTGAGTTAAGGGGCTTAAAGAAATCAGCAGAACATGTAAAAGCTGTGATGAAGACCTTCAACAAGATGAAAATAGTTTAATTGAAAGCTCTTCAGGGGGGCTTTCTTTTGAACTTGCGTCCTTCTTACCTGTTCTGAGTTGATTAATAATTTCAAGAAAGATATTGACCACACTTTCAAAAAAAACTCCTATGATTCAGGAGATGTTTACTTCTTCCGGAGAATCTGTAAAAGAGGCTTCCTTTGTAAGGCCTGTATTACTTGTTTTTTTGCGACATTTTGGTTGTGTATTTTGTAAGGAGGGACTGCATGACATTGCCGAATTAAGAGAACAGATAGATCAGCAAGCTGATTTAATCTTTGTTCATATGGCCCATAATGATGTTGCCGAGCAATATTTCCAGGAGTTTAAACTGAAGGGTGTAAAAC
>JABDJM010000520.1 GCA_013002475.1 Saprospiraceae bacterium
CTACTGAGTTGACTCAAGGTGGTAATGTAAGTTTCCTTTACGGAAATGATAACTACATGAAAGCCACTGCAAGCTACAGCACAGGAATGATGAATGATAAGTTCGGTGTTTCGGTTTTACTTACTCACTGGCAAGGTGATGGTTGGGCTGAAGGTGCTGAAGGTCAAGGACAGAATTACTTTATTTCTGCAGGACTAAAAGCAAATGACCAGCATTCTTTCAACTTCCTTTTGACGGGTGCTCCTCAGTACCACGATCAAAACTTCACTAAATCAATCTCTTCACATTTCAATAATCCAGATGATCCGGATGATTTTAATATCAAGTACAACGGTAACTGGGGTACGCTGGATGGAGAGTATCTTTCTCTAAGAAGAAACTACTACCACAAACCAGTTGCTAACCTGAACTGGGATTTCAGCATCAATGAGAAATCAAAATTGTCGACTGTATTGTATGCGTCCTGGGGCCGCGGAGGTGGAACCGGGGATCGTGGAGATCGTGACAACAGATTCTTTACTGATGATGGATATTATGACTGGGATATGATCCAGGCAGCAAACATCGCTGACGCAGGTTCTGAAGAGTATATCATCCGTGCTTCCGTTAATAATCACTCCTGGTATGGAGCTGTAACTAACTACGAAACAGCACTTACAGAAAATATCAACTGGAGTCTTGGAGCTGATCTAAGGACTTACAGAGGATCTCACTTCCGCCAGGTTGTTGATCTTCTTGGAGCGCCAGCATTCTCTCAGTTTCCATCAGCGAGATTCCCTGATGGTCGTGAGGTGACTGCAACCTTTGAAGCAAATCCATGGAAAGCTGTTAGCAACTTCGCTGACATTGACGAGCAAATTCATTACTCAAATGATGAGACCATTTCCTATGGTGGAGTTTTCTCACAATTAGAGTACATCGATGATAAATGGTCAGCTTTCGTACAAGGTGCAATTTCAAATCAATCTCATATCCGTTACGAGATCAGAAACGAGCTCGAAGCTGATGAAGAGTCAGAAAAAGTAACAAACGGAGGATTCAATGTCAAAACAGGAGCTAGCTACTCTCCTGATGAGAATAACACCATCTTTTTTAACACTGGTTTTTACTCTCGTCAGCCTTTCCACGATAACATCTACCTGAACTTTTCCAACTTCGTTAATCCGGTTACAGAGAACGAGGATATCTTCGGATTGGAAGCAGGATACAAGTATGCTAACCAACGTTTTGCCGGTAACATCAACGTATACAGAAGTTCATGGAAAAATCGTACGACCACCAGAACATTGGATCCGGGCGATGTCCTTCCAAACGGGGACACTCTTGCTACCGATGGATATAGAAATACTAAGCAAAATCAATTGCACTCTGGTTTAGAACTTGATTTTGGATATAAGATCAACTCCAAATTCAAATTGAAGGGATATGCTTCCTTTGGAAACTGGACCTATGAAGGTACCATTGACCAAGACTTCTTCAATGAAGACAGAGATCTTATTCTTTCTCAATCCGGAGATGATGTGGATGGTATTGAAGTTGGTGGAGCTCCCCAGACTAGCTTTGGTTTAGGAGTTGATTGGAAACTCGTTCAGGGACTTTCTCTAGATGTTGACTACAACTATTATGACAGATTGTATTCTAACATTGGAGTGAGTACTGAATCTCTTGAGCTTCCTTCTTTTGGGCTTCTTGATTTGGGCTTAGCCTATGTGATCAATCTTGACAATGGTCAGTTGTTAACGCTTAGAGGAAATGTATACAACCTAACAGGTGAAGAATATATTTCCAGAGCATTCACTGGCATCGCTCCCGATGCAAACGATAACAATAACTGGAATGGAGTGAATAGGGACAACCGAGTTTCATTTGGTAAAACAACCACATGGAATGTGTCCGCACGATTCTCCTTCTAAGAATAGCCTTATATGAAAATTTAGGGGTGGAGCCTTCGGCTCTGCCCCTTTTTTATTCATGCACGTGACCACCAGAATCCTTTGGTATCCTGATGTGATTGCCCAAAAACAAGGCATTCAAAAACATGCGGTTTGTTCCATACCAGGAGCCTCGAAAATTTGGATTGTCTGCAAACATGATTGCCCGGCCCTTACCAATAGGACTTACTATTAAGCTGGCAGAAGGTTTTAAAAACTCTTCCATGTTTTTCTTGGTGACAAAACCATCGATATGAGGATCCTCGGTATATCTGGCGACTGTGCAATAGGCATTTTTGCTTGGCTTTAGGAATACTCTACTATTTCGATAAACCGGCAAGGAACGACGTGCATATCCAAAACCCAATGGATGTGTTATGTCCAGATCCACTTCAAAAATTGCTCCCCCAATTCGCTCGCGGCCCAGCTCCTCCGGAGCCCCGACATAGTCCGCTCGCTTTACCGTTGGATCCTTTTCCTTCTTTTTGGTGATAAGCGAATCCTTAACCAGTTTGTTTTTAATTAACCATTTGCTGGCCTCGCGGATGGTGATTAAAGTATTGCCTTTAGTTGCCCAATCCTTTAGCTTTTTTTTCTTCAAAGAATCCAACTGAGGGTATGAGCCCGACACCATCACCAGCGTATTATATTCATCAAGATTTGCACGCCCGAAATTTCGTAATGGCAACTTGGTGATTGGCATATGGACTCGCTGATCAAGCAAATGCCAAACTTCTCCTGCCTCATAGGAGGAAACACTTTGTCCAACAAGCAGCAAAGCCTTTGGCTTTTCGATCGTGTTGAAATAACGGCTACCTAAGTCAACTCCCTTGCTACTATAGCCGGTGTTCAAGGCGTCAACCTCAACTTTCCATTTGGAGGATGCTTCCTGTATTACTGCAAGAAGGGAATCTTGGGATATCTTTTGTTTTTGACAAGGGATCATTAAGGTACCATATGAAAACTCCTTATCCTGTCCGCCAATTTTTATAGAAAATGGCTTGAATGCGGAATTCACCAATATTCCTTTGGTGAGTAGCTGATTTAGAAATCCCGGAGCGTTGTAATTATTCCAGGAGGCCAAATATCCATATTCCGACCGTTTGACGCTCGAGATATTTGTCATGTTTGTTGAGCTAGTAACTCGATCTCCACGAGAGATACTTCCCGTTGAGGAAGCATAAGGCATGTTGTAGAAATTAGCCATGGACCAGGCGGATGCATCATAAAAGACACTGTCCTGGAATTCAGAATAAGTTTCAAACATAGTTTGAACCATTCGATATTGAACCTGCTCGGTAGGAACCACATAGGCGCTTCCCGCTTTGAATTTTTTGCCCCCCAATTCGACATCCTTGGAAAGCTGAAAACATTCAATCCGATGTAAAAGGAGCTTGTCAATAAATGCTCTGGTCCGGTTTTCATCATCAGCATCGCCAAACACATAACCTTTTATTTTGCTTGATCTCGCATTGGAAAGGGCAGATTTGAAAAACTCTTTTTGATATTCATGAAGTAAGTTTTTGTTTTCCACGGCAGCCTGGACCGTCGCTCTGCTGGTGGCAAACTGATTTCTTATCGTGAATGCAAAAGACATTTCACCCATGTCGGTTTTTTGCAAATGACCCCTCGAACTTGCCTGCTCAAATAAAATTCCTAAGCCTCCTTGTAAATCTGGGTACGAGGATCCATAGCCTGGATAAGTTCCATCAAAAACTTCTTTGGTGAAGTATAAAG
>JABDJM010000530.1 GCA_013002475.1 Saprospiraceae bacterium
ACCATGATCAACAGCATCAGGGCATAGGGTTGCCATTTGAAATTCTTCCAACTGAAGCCATACCAGTTTTTGTTATGTTTTTCCCAAAACAAATAGAGCAACATGATCCCTAGCCCCTGGACCAAAATGTTGATGAACGCCCTGCTCAACTTAGTGTAGTAATACCTTTCTCTGAATGGGCGGAGATCAGACAGGAATTCCTCATGCCAATAGAAACCTACACGAAAAGTCAGGATGGCAAGTGCAAATAACAAGGTAATCCAAAATGCCTTATCCATTTTGCCAGGGATCCTTACAGAAAAGATCTTATAGATTCCTAGCACGGCCAAATAGGGTGCCGCATAATAAAGGAAGTAAACGACGAAGGAAAAGGGGGTTTTCCGAAAGCTGTCAATAAAGCCATCTTCCAGATCGAAATAGTAGTTGAAGCCAATTGCCAGAGCCAGGACCAATGCAGTTGCTCCATATACCCGGGAATCAAAATCCAGTTTCCAGAATTCCCGGATGTATTGAAGGATGGTCTTCATTGTTAGATAAAGAGTCTAGGAAGTCTGTGGTGCTTCCTCCAAAATGCTGCTTAGATCAACATGGTCTTGGATTAGTTCGATTGCTCTGTACACCTTCCAGGGAGTATGCGTATTGATCTTCACCTCGATCTTGGAAATTTTTACCACCGTATCATAAGTGTCCAGGGTAGTGGTCAAAATCGGCACGCGGTGTTGCTGAAGATATTCATCTGCGAAGTCGGCCGGATCATACCATTGATTTTGTCTTCCATCTCCCGTAACCACCACTCCGGAAAGAGGGCATTTTTCCAGGTTCATTTGGTGGGCAAGTATCTTGACCTTTTGGATTGCCTCAGTAAAGCGGGAATGGTTGACAACCAAAAGCAAATTTTGGAATTCAACATCATCATCTATTTCTATCAATGAACCAGCTAGTATGTCCTGAACCCGGTTGTCCAATTGGTCCACATGATACATGACCTTTCCAAATACAGATTGAGCTATAGTAGACATGATAGGGTGCGAAAGCGTCTGATCATAGGGTACCAATCCCAGTATAGGGACATTGTAGTGCTGGACTGCCTTAGTGAGATATTTCTTGATCCTTTCAAATTTATCTGTGTGCACCTTATTTATGATAATCCCTTTTATTTCTATGCCCTGTTCTCTAAAAAGAGAAAGGCTCATGTTGAGCTTGTCAATCGTTCTTCCAATCCCTCCTTCAATAACAAGGATCACTGCTGCATCTAATGCTTTTGCTACCTGGGCATTGGAAAGCTGAATAATACTTCCAACACCTGGATGCCCGGTTCCTTCATACACGACGATCTCATGTTTGGCCTCCAGTTCTTTTTTGGCAAATGCAATGTGCTCCTTGAATTGAAATTGCTCCGGATTGTCCAGGAACTTGGTCGTTACACCTGAACCAATAATCACCGGGCTGTGCAATTGCGGATCCACCTGGAAGTTCAGGAAGTTTCCAAAAAGCACAGTATCCTTGTCAGCGAGTTTGCCATTTATTGTAAGGTGTTGTTGCCCGACGGGCTTGCAGTATCCTACATCATACCCTTTGTTCATCAGGCTGACGACAATTCCCAGTGTACAGGTCGTTTTACCAATATGTTGCCCGGATGCGGCTATCATGATTCGCTTTGCCATATTTCTGAAGTTGATAGGACATAAAAGTCTAAAAAAAAGCCAAATCAATCGATTTTAACTCTCAGTTTTGAGACTTTTATTCAAATTGCAGCTCTTCTCAGGAGTTTTATTTTCATATCTAAAAAAAATCTAATCGGTGATGCATACCAGTTTAAACCCAAAAGCGATTTTCTCCATTTTTTTGCTTTCCATAGGTTTTGGAGTCTTTGCCCAAATTGAATCAAACCATGGAAATAAGTTTGAACAATTAGGGACCATACTACCCAGCCCAAATCAGTACAGATCTGTAGATGGTGCCCCGGGTCCTGACTATTGGCAACAAAAAGCAGACTATAAGATCAACTGCCGCCTGGACACAAAAGAGCAACGTTTGTTTGGGGAGGAAACTATCACCTATCATAACCAATCTCCTCAGGCACTTAAATATCTCTGGCTTCAACTTGACGAGAATGAGCATAATGCCAATACCAGTAAGCATAAAATGGAGCCCAGCACCATGCGGGATAAAATGTCTGAAAGACAATTACAGTTTTTGGAACCCTGGAGAGAACTGGAAAAGTATGGGCACAATATTGAATCAGTTACGGACGCAAATGGCAAGGATCTTTCTTATACCATCAATATGACCATGATGCGCGTGGATCTTCCCAAACCACTACAACCTGGTGAGGAGGTTTCCTTCAATGTTAATTGGAACTACTATTTGATCGATCGTATGAACACCCCGAGTTGGGGTCGTGGAGGATATGAGTATTTCGAAAAGGATGACAATTACCTGTATACAATCGTGCAGTGGTTTCCTCGATTATGTCTGTACAATGATGCAGAAGGCTGGCAGAATAATCAATTCACGGGCCGTGGTGAGTTTGCCTTAACCTTTGGAGATTATGAAGTGAACATTACGGTTCCCAAAGACCATATGGTTGGATCAACCGGAGAATGCCAGAATTATGAGAAGGTGCTTAGCTCAACCCAATTTCAGCGTTGGAAAAAAGCTGAGCAATCCAGTACTCCAGTGGAAATGGTCACCCTGGTTGAGGCGAAAGCTATGGAGCAAGCGCCAAAGTCTTCCGAAACACAAACCTGGACGTATAAAGCTAAAAATGTTCGGGACTTTGCCTGGACTGCCAGCCGCAAGTTTGTTTGGGATGCAATGAAATACGTCCCTGAAGTGGGCGACCCGGTTATGTGCATGAGTTATTACCCGAAGGAATCATATCCCATTTATAATAAGTACTCCACAAAAACGATCGCCCATACGCTAAAGGTGTATTCCAGATATTCCATTCCTTATCCATACCCGGTTTCTATTTCAGTAGAAGCAGCTAACGGAATGGAATACCCCATGATCACTTTTAATCCTGGAAGAGCAGAAGAAGATGGGACGTATACCGAACGATCAAAAAAATCTGCAATAACGGTGATCATTCACGAGGTCGGCCATAATTATTTCCCGATGATCATCAATTCGGATGAAAGACAGTGGGCCTGGTTTGATGAAGGGCTTAACACCTTTGTACAATTTCTGGCAGAGCAGGAGTTTGACAATAACTACCCTTCAGGCGAGGGACCTCCACATATGATTACAAGTTACATGGCACGGGATAAGGATCAGCTTGAACCTATCATGACGAATTCCGAAAACATCATTGACTACTTCGCAAATGCCTATCGAAAGCCTGCGACAGCTTTGAATATTTTGCGGGAGACGATCATGGGTCGTGAGCTTTTCGATTTTGCTTTCAAAGAGTACTGCGAGCGATGGGCATTTAAACATCCAACACCTGCAGATTTCTATAGAACAATGGAAGATGCTTCCGGTATGGATCTGGATTGGTTTTGGAGAGGCTGGTTTTATGGGATCGATGCTGTCGATATTTCTTTGGACTCCATCAACTGGTACAAGGTGGATATCAAGAAGAATCCGAAAATGGTTGAAAGAAATTGGCCGAACAAAAAGACCAAACCTTTTGATCATCTTTCCAAAAAACGAAACAAAGAAGAAGGAGTTGAATTTGCCGTTGAGGAAGATCCGGGGCTAGTTGATTTTTACACAAAGTATGAGCCCTGGAATACAGCAGACTCTGTTTCGGAGAGTACGATGTTCCTTTATGATGAGACCTTTTCCAAAAAAGAAAAGAAGCAGCTGTACGGCGATAAGAACTATTATGAACTTTTCTTTTCTAATAAGGGGGGACTCGTTATGCCGGTCATTTTAGAATGGGAATTTGAAGATGGCACTAAAGAAGTCGAAAGGATCCCTGTTGAGATCTGGCGAAAAAATGAAAATTCATTTACCAAGGTCTTTGTAAAAAATAAGGAGGTGAAAGCCATCCGATTAGATCCATTTAAAGAGACTGCGGATGTTGATGAGAGCAACAACAACTGGCCTGTAAAAGAACTACCCAACCGTTTTCAGATTTATAAAAAACATAAGTTCAAGGAAGCTCCTAACCCAATGCAAAAGGCCAATAAGGCATAGCTAGCAAAGGTTTAGTTGGTTTTTTCTATTTTAGGCAACTCAAAATTGAAAAGCCATCATAGCAGCAATTAGTTTTCTCGGGTTTACCGGTCTGGTCGCAGTCATTGCTTATATCTCTACGTTAAAAACGGATGAGAGTAGCTCTGACGGGTATTTTTTGGCCGGGCGAAGCTTGACCGCTCCAGTAATCGCAGGGTCTCTTTTATTGACCAACCTTTCCACAGAACAGATTGTAGGATTAAATGGCAATGCTTATTCTGAGGGTATCTTGGTAATGGCATGGGAAACCCTTGCAGCCATTGCAATGGTCGTCACAGCGATTTTTCTTTTGCCCAGATACCTCAAAGGAGGCTTAACGACAGTGCCCCAATTCTTGGCGAGGAGATTTGATGTAGCCACAAAGACTATTACTTCTGGCTTATTTTTGACAGGTTATGTTGTGGTCCTGCTACCTATCATTTTATACTCAGGTTCTGTGGCAATCAGTGGGATGTTTGACATTCCAGAAGTACTTGGCGTAACAAATACCCAGGCACTTTGGATCTGCGTATGGGGAATAGGTATTATAGGGTCAATTTATGCTGTTTTTGGAGGGCTTAAGGCTGTCGCAGTTTCTGATACAATCAACGCGGTCGGTCTATTGATCGGTGGACTATTGATTCCTGTTTTCGGTTTAATGGCCATTGGTGATGGAAGCGTTTTGGATGGAATTTCTGTCCTTGGTGCAGAAAACCCGGAAAAGTTTGATTCCATCGGAGGGCCAACAGATTCCATCCCCTTTGCTACCATATTCACAGGGATGATGTTGGTGCAACTTTTTTATTGGGGAACTAACCAGCAAATTATTCAGCGGGCCTTGGGTGCAAAAAGTCTACAAGAGGGTCAAAAGGGTTTGATCCTGGCTTCCTTCATAAAAATTTTGGGACCGCTTATCGTTGTGCTTCCGGGAATCATTGCTTTCCATTTGTTTAGCGGCGGTTTGGAAAACGCGGATGAAGCTTATCCAAAGCTGGTCAATGCAGTACTTCCTCCCTACCTCCTCGGCTTTTTTGCAGCCGTTTTATTCGGAGCAATTTTGAGTTCTTTTAATAGTGTGTTGAATAGTTCTGTGACCCTGTTTGGAATTGATATCTACAAACAGCACTTCAATCCTGAAGCCGAAGAAAAAATGGTCGTTCGGAACGGAAAGATTTTTGGGGTTATCCTGGCCATCTTTGCGATGTTCATCGCTCCCTTCATTGCAAACGCCGGAAGTCTTTTTGAATACCTGCAGGAGGTGAATGGTATATATAGTATCCCAATTTTGACCATCATTGTAGTGGGATACCTTACCAAAAGAGTTCCAGCCATCGCTGCAAAAATTGGAGTCCTATCAGGTTCCATCCTTTATATTTTAAGTCAATTTATCCTGAAACCCAGGATGGTCGCCTCCGCTCTGGCAGAGGCTGAGACTAATGGCGTAACTGACACTGCTCAACTCGCGCTTGTGGAGGCTCAGGCTTATCCTCATTTTCTCCATGTAATGGCCATTTTGTTTGTGGCCAATATCCTGATTATGCTGTTGATCGGGAAGTTTTACCCCAGAGCCACTGATTATGTCCAAGAGTACACTAAGCAGGTAGACATTACTCCTTGGAGGTATGTAAAACCCGTTGGCTTAGCAGTAGTTGTCATCGTGATCAGTACCTACATTATCTTTTCTTAGGTATTCGTCAAAAGAAGAATTCTTAAGGAATATTTAAGGGTATCGCTTGTGTGGAACTCTTATCTTGCATGCTGAAGAACCAAACCCTAGATTCATTTACAATGACTATTCGATCAGAGTCACTTTTTCTTCCCATTTTTTTGCTCCTTATCGGGAGTTTGAGTTTTCATAGTGGTTGTTACTATGATAATGAAATTGATCTGTATGGAGACCTCGGCTGCGATACAGTGGGTGTTACTTATTCAGGAGTTGTAGAGCCCATTTTGCGAAATGTATGCTACAGCTGTCATGACGAGCAAAACAACTTTGGAGGAATAACTTTGGAAGGATATGATAAGGTGCTACCTTTTGTTCAGGATGGATCTCTTTTGGGATCGATCAAAAGAGAAGATGGTTATGCTCCGATGCCTCAAAACCAAGGCCCCCTTCCTGAATGCGATATTCAAAAGATCGAAGTCTGGATATTGGATGGGGCACAGGATAATTAGACTAAACCAAAGACAAATAAAATGAGCAAAGGACTACGAATTCTTCTGATTCTACTCGCTGTTGCCGGTGTTTTTTACTTTTTCGTTTGGGATAAACCGCATAAAGATATGGGCTCCGCAAGATCGGACTCTGCAATTTCTGCTAATGCTTTGTACCAGGCTTTCGACTCGGATGAAACAACCGCTCAATCTCAATACCTGGATAAGGTTGTTGAGGTAACTGGAAAAATTCGGTCATATGAAATGAATACAGAAGTGCAAAAAGTGATCCTTGAAACAGGAGATATCTTAGGAGGAGTAGCTTGTGAGTTGGATGACCTGGTGGCTCCAAAGCGGACCAGTTTTCAGGTTGGAGAACAGGTAACTTTTAAGGGTCTTTGTACAGGAAAATTATTGGACGTCGTGTTAGTACGATGTGTGGAATTATAAATAATGATCAATATGCGTTTTGGGATTTTATTACTGCTAACACTATCATTGTTATCGACTGACCTGGTAGCCCAGAAATGGTTTACCCGGGATGGAAAAATTTCATTTTTCTCAGAGGCTCCTCTGGAAAAGATCGAAGCTGAAAACAGCAGCGGGACCTCTGTTTTGGATGCTGAAAGCGGAAGGATAGAATTTGCTGTATTGATAAAAGGATTCCAATTTGAATCTGCTCTTATGCAAGAGCACTTCAATGAGAATTACATGGATAGTGATAAGTTCCCTAAAAGCACTTTCAAAGGATATATAGAAGACCCCGAAACCATTTTGTGGGATCAGGATGGTGAATATGAAGTCTCGGTAAAAGGTGATCTGACGATTCATGGTGTTACCAAAGAAGTTTCTGTTCCGGCCAGCTTTTCAATGAAAGAAGGGTCATTAAGCGGTAACTGCACCTTCGTTGTTGCAGTGGCGGATTACGATATAAAGATCCCCAAATTAGTCCGTGAAAATATTGCCAAGGAGGTGGAGATCTCCGTACAAAGTGATTATAAGATTTTCCAATAGGCTCAAAAACCAACCATGCACAAGGCTCTGATAATTTTTTATTCGATCTGGATCCTTTCTGCCAATTCTCTATTCTCTCAAGAGGAGGACTTATTATCCATGTTGGGTGATGATGAACCGACGCAGGAATATGTGGCGGCCTCCTTTAAGACTAATCGGG
>JABDJM010000535.1 GCA_013002475.1 Saprospiraceae bacterium
GCCATGATAACATCCTTCAAATTTTATGAGTTTATTTTTTCCAGTATATCCTCTTGCCAGGCGAACTGCGGACATGACGGCCTCGGTGCCAGAACTCACAAACCTGATTTTTTCAAGGTAAGGGTTGTTGTCCAGGATCAATTGGGCAAGCTCATTCCCTAGTTTGTTGGGAGTGCCAAAGCTCGTGCCCAACTCGACAGTTTCTTTGATAAATTCTATTACTAAAGGATGGGCATGACCCAGGATCAGGGGTCCCCAGCTACAGCAAAAATCCAGAAAGGTATTTTCATCCTCATCAGTGATTCTACAACCCTTTCCCTTTTTAATGAAAAGGGGAGGACCGGACACAGATTTAAAAGCGCGGACCGGGGAATTTACTCCACCCGGAAAATACTTTTTGGCTTCCTCAAAAAGTTTGGCTGAGCGCTGTCTGGAAATCGTTTTGCTAATCTGCATCCCGCAAAATTAACTCAAAACAGGTCTTCAGCTTCGTTGTGGAAAAATTTTACAGGGAAATAGCATTAAAAGGCCAATCCTACTTGTAGCGTGTATCGCCAAAAGGTTAATCTCCTTTCTGTATTCCACCAATCCTGGTGAAGCTTCTGCATTTTCATGCCCGCTTCGACCAATAACCTCATTCTAGATTTTCCTGCGACACGGAAGCCTGCGAAAGGGTGGGCCATAGGACCACCCGTAACATCCCAGCCGAGACCAGGGCTGAGCCCTGCGCGGAGGCCGCCGTAGGGGGCCAGGTTGGCTTCGGGCAACGGTAGGTACATCGCTTCAAAAAATATGGGCAAAGCGCCATAACCAGAAAAAGATTCCAGGCTTATCCCCGCGCCCAAAGCCAGGTTTGGGTTGAGGTAGGTCCCCATGGAGAACTGTAGGAAGCTTCCGTCAAGTTGGGTTCCTTCCCCGGATTTGTAATTGCCGTTAACGCCACTTAGAAATTTGGTATACAATCCCTTAACAGGGTATTGTTTCTGATATTCGTTCAGGTTAAGGGCTTGGCGGCTTTTCCTGACTTTTGAAATGTTTTCTTTTTTAACCTCGATTATTTCGCCTGACTCCAGGGTCAAAAGGACCTTATCATTCTCTCCTACTTCAATTTGGGTTACTGTCAACTTTGACCCTCCTTTAAGAAAGACCTTTTGTTTGCTGCCTGGTTGTTGTCCGATTGCTGATGCAAAAGGAAGTGCCAGAATGGCTATTAGTATAATAAGTATCCTCATGATTAGAAACCTGGAAGCGTGATAAAACTCAATTCTCTTAACTGACTTGGATCGGAGTAATCAAACTGGTAAATACCCCTTGGACCGACTACCAGAATAATATCTGATTCTCCGGGCAGCGAAATGATATCCCTGGTTTCAATCTGGGTAAGGAATTGACGAAGGTTTTGATCCAATTGATGAGGGTTCGAAATATCGTACACTTTCAACCCATGATCTCCCTCACTTAAAAAGAGGTTGTCTCTGTCTATGGAAAGACCGTGTGGGTTTTTCATTTGAAATGTTTTTTCAAGACGGACATTTCTGGGGTCGGAAATATTCACAAGGTCAAGTTGGTTGGTAAATCCGTCGCAAGGGGTTCCGCTTCGCAGAGTAACGTATGCGTAATCCTCTTTCACAAAAACCGGATCACAACTCCAGATGTGATCATAGCCACCGAGATATTCTGGTTGCGTAGGATCTACAAGATCGTAAATGGACATGCCAGTCATCCCACCCACAAACAATTTTTCATCATAACCGAACAGCGTTTCAATTCCCCAGCCGATCACCGCGTCATTTATTTTTTCGAGATTTTCTCCCTCCCCAATATGGAACACCTTTAAGCTAGACTCATCCACAGCATAGAGGTGATCTCCGGCTATTGAAAAGCGAGCCAGGGAACCTCCCAGGCCGGTCGATCCACCGGAACTACTATTGGCGTCAAAACTATTTTCTAGACTTCCTCCAAACCAAACATCGTCCATGGCCCAGCCTCCACCGATTCTTTCACTATCGCAGGTTACTTCCTCAGTGATCGTTTCGACGTCATAGCCGAGGATCTCCAGACCATTATGGTCCTGTCCAAATGTAGGGTAAACATCTTCGACCCTATGTAAAAATTGGACATGATCCATGTTACCCAGCGAAAGGCTGATCATGTCATTATAGCTATCGGC
>JABDJM010000557.1 GCA_013002475.1 Saprospiraceae bacterium
CTGCAGACCATTCCTGGCTTTGACCAGACGACCCTTCAGTTAGTCAAGCCCTTCATGACTGCCGGTTCCGCAGGCCTGGATGATTTTCAGGAAACATTACCAAAAATGATGGTCCGTGGTAGCAACGAGATCCTTTTACGGACTACCCGGTTTTTCCCCTTGAAAAAAGGTTTTGAAGAAAATGAAGATGGAAGCATTCCTTACGAAGGAAGCCCTGAAAGAATTTTTGCCAGATATAAGCACAGTTATTATAATCGGTTGAGTTATGGAGTCACGATGGAAAAGGATGCTGGAGAAGCTCTTTTTCAAAAGAGCAATCCTGAGGGCTTTGATTTTTATAGCGCACATTTCTTTCTGAAAAACTATCGGAAGTGGCTCAAGTCAATTGCCATCGGAGATTTTGCGGCTTCAATGGGACAAGGCCTGATCATGCACAGTGGATTTGGTGGAAGAAAAGGTGCACAGGTTGACCGGATAGCCAGGTCCCAAAATGGATTGAGACCCTATCGCTCAGTAGATGAGAACAATTTCCTTCGAGGTGCAGGTTTTGAGTTGAATTTCAATGATCAGTTACAGATCATGGCTTTTGGTTCTCATCGTACCAGGGATGCCAACTTGCTTGTAAGGGATACATTGGATCCTGAAGTAGACCAGGGAGTAACCTCCCTGCAAACCTCAGGCTTGCATCGAACTGCTGCTGAGATAGCAGACAAAGGGAGCGTTGGCCAAACCTCCTTTGGAGGAAGGGTTGGCTTCAGTTTAAGTCAACTGCATCTGGGAGCTAACTTCCTTCGTGAAGAGCTGTCGAGTTCTTTGAATAGAGCAGAAGATCCATATAATATATTTTTCTTCCGGGGAACTGAGCTAACCAACATGAGTTTGGATTATAGATGGTCCAAAAAGAATTATGTCCTGTTTGGAGAACTGGCTCGGAGTGATAATGGAGGTGTGGCCTTTACAACCGGTTATCAGATCAGCCTAGCCCGAATTGCAGACCTTTCCCTTTTGTACAGGTCCTTTGACAAGGATTATCATGCACTGAATTCAAATGCCTTTTCAGAATCTAGTCAAGTCAATAATGAAAAGGGATTCTATACCGGCCTGTTTGTGCGACCAAGTTACAATTGGCAATTTGCGTTTTATTATGACACTTATCGTTTTGATTGGTTACAATTTGGAGTTGGGTCGCCAGCTGTAGGCCGCGATTTTCGCGGCCGGATAACCTGGAGAAAGAAAAGGAAATTTGAGACTTACCTGGAATACCGATCTGAAACCAAACAGCAAAATCTTAGGATCGTAGGAGAAAATGAAGCCTACCTAAGCAATGCTAGACGTGAACAGATCCGGTGGAATTTTAAATACAATTTGTCAAAGGCCTTGGTTTGGAGAACCAGGATCGATGCCGGTAGTTTTGCTATCGGACCAGGTGAATTCGAGGGCTTTGTTTTGTATCAGGATTTTGTATACAAACCGATCAACTTTCCTCTACACTTTACTTCAAGATTAGCCCTGTTCGATACAGAGTCCTATGCCATTCGATTTTATTCTTATGAAAATAACTTGCTGAATAGTTTTACCATACCCCCCTATTATGGAAAAGGATTGCGGTATTATTTAAATCTCAGGTATCGTGGAGTCAGGAATTTTGTTTTTGAACTTCGTTGGGCACAAACCTATCGTGCAGGTGAAGATCCTTACCTGGGAGGAAATGAAGGTCATCCTGGTAACAATAGGACTGAGATCGGAGCTCAAATTAAATACAGCTGGGGGAATTAACCTACTCCCTATTCTGCTCCATTTTGAAGCAATTCTTCAAACACTTCCTCTAATTGCGCGGCGTCAATCTTTTTCATAATGATCTCTTTGTTCTCATCAAGAACATAAAGCTGAGGAGTTGTCCTCACATCATAAATGCTTTTGTACTTTGACTGGATATAGGGATCAATCGCATTGATCCATTTGAACATACCCTTCTCCGTGATTGTTTCAGCGCATTTAGGAATGTCCTTGTATACTTCTGTACACAGGGCAACTAATTCCACCCCTTTGGGATTCCATTTTTCATAGAAGCTGATCATATCCGGCATTTGCTTTTTGCAATGTCCGCAATCGGGATCCCAAATAAATAGTATTGTATACTGTGCATCAATTTCGTGAAGCTTAAAAACACGTTTTTGTTTGAACCGCTTATGTTCGTCTTTTTCATCCTTCAGAGGAAGTGTGGCCTGCACATCCAACTCCATTAAGCCCAAATCTGGTGCGATCTTTCCCAGAAGTAAGGGCTTTAGCGTAGTGACATTGTCTACGATCTTTTTCAGTTGTTCTTCCTCTGACCAATTTGCCTTTCCACCTTTGTAATATTTTTCTCCAATGTGGACATAGACAGCATCCTGTCCGATGACTTTTGATGCAGCATATTTGTTCAGAAAATGAATGAGATAAAACTTAAAGGTCTCCTCAGCGGGTTCAACCAGAGACAATATCCTGTCTACTGAACTACTGATCGAGTCAGGATGTTGGGCGGTTAATTTTTCAACATAATAATTGACCTTTTCAAACTGGAGGGATGTCCTCAGAAGCCTTGGATCTCCCATCTTTAGATTGTCGAACCAATGCTCTTTTGTATACATCCATCTGTCAAATTCGAGATTTTCACTCCCGGAAAAATCAGGTAAGGCAATTTGCATCCCACCCTTGATAACGGCAGAAAGCAGGGATTCAGGCTGATTGCTTAGAATTCTTGCCTGATAATCCTCAACATCTTTGTTTATCTGTAAAAGCGACTTTCTCCCTTCTTCTTCAGCTTGTGCATTTCCCTCTTCCATAGCTTTTTTAATACCCTCGTTTATGGTATTTGCTTTTGGTCTCTGTGCGGTGAGAAAATTCAAATAGGCGTAAAAATCTGAATTCAGAGTATGACCAGACACTGCAACCTTTCCGCTAGGATCGGAAGCTGTGGTAGTAATCTCAAATTCCTGATCATCATCGTCGATCATAAACTGGAAGATCGCATTGTCAGGGGCAAGAACAACCAAGTAGATCCCGGCTTCAAGAGATTCATCATCGGAAAAAATAAACGATCCGTTCTCCTGGGCAAAAACGGTATCCTGGATGTATTGCTTGTCACCGTAGTTGTACGCCAGATAAAGCTCAGGCTCTGTGTAGCCATCAATGGTTACCGTGATATTATATCCTTGTGAAAATAAATTTAGTGCTAAGAATAGTCCCAGTAGTGTGAAGGTCCCCCTCATGTGTTGCTTGTTTTGCTTTTAAAATGTAAAAGCCAGCTATTTTGTTGTTCACAAAAGTCTGGCCTTTAATTTATTAATCCCAGTCGGAACCAATTATTTAAGTCTTTCTTAACGCCTTAGTTTCCTTCATTTTCCTGGATCTTCCGCTCCAGCTCCCTTAATCGTTGCTCAGCTTTCCTGGATTTATCCTGAAGTTCCTTTAATCGCGTGGCTTCTTTGCTGATCCTTGCTCTTTCCGCGGCAATTTCTTTGGCTGCATCTTGTTTGACCTGCGTTATCTGGTCAGCGGCATTCTGTTTTGCCTCGTAGATCGCGTCTGAAGACTCTTTCTCTGCCCTGGAGATCTCTTCCAGGGACTTCTTCCGGGCACTATTGGCCTCATCCAAGTATTGCTGTTTTTTCGCTGCTGCATTCTTTCGGGTTTCAACGATCTCCTGTTCTGCTAATGCCCTGATCTCCCTGATCTCATTTCTTAACTTGGTGGTTTCCTCATCGGATTCTTGCCGGGCTTTAAGGATCGCTTGTCCCCCTTTATTTTTTACATCTGCCAATTGTATGGCGGTTGCCTGTTGGATCTCCTGTATTTCTTTAGTCGCTCTTTCCCTTTCGCTTGCGATAGATTCATCAGTTTCCCTTCTTACCTTATTGGCTGCTTCTTTCGCAATTTTTATCTCCTGCGCAGTGGTTTCAGCCAGGTTTTGCTTTTCCATTTTTGCTTTCTCACGGGCAGCGACAACTCCTTCACCGATTTCTTGCTTTTTGGCGGCTGCTTCTTCCGTGGCTTTCTGGATCTCTTGCGCGGCAAGTTTGCGGGCAAGAGAAATTTCTTCCGAGCTTTGCTTTCTGGCTTCCGCCGCCTTGATCCTGCTATCCTTAAGAGCTTCCGCTTCAGCTTTTCTCGCATCTGAAATGGCCTTGGCAGCCTCCTGCTTGATACGTCCTACTTCTGCAGCCGCATTTGATTTGGCCGCAGCAACCTCTTTGGCGGAGAGTGTCCTGGTTTCTTTTTCAACCGACTTTGCTTTTTTAATTGACTCAAATGTTTCCTCCTGGATGGACTTGAGTTCATTTTGAGAAGCATACTGAGCCTCTTCAACTTCTTTCAAATATTTAGCTTCAGCGGCGTCGACATTAGACTTGATTTCAGCAACTTTATTTGTTGCTGCGGATTGTGCGTTTTTCACCTCAGCCGCGGCGGACTCCTTAGACTTCTGAACGTCCATCATGCTTTCCTCCCTGGCTTTTTGCCGGGCGGTTGATGCCTTAACCATGGCATCTCTTAATTCCTGTTCGATCTTTTCCATTTCGGCATCAGATCTCCGTTTGGCCTCTTCAAGCTCCTTTACATAAGCAGACTTTTGTTTGTCCGCATTTGCTTTAGCCTCAGCGATAGCTTCAGTCTCCTGAACTTTTATATCCTCTACTGCCAGTGAGGCTTTTTGCTTTGCTGCCTGGACTTGTTCAGCATAAGTTTGTTTTGCGTCTTCGGCTGCGGCCTTACTAATCGCAACCTGTTCAGCACTATTCTTTTTGGTTTGCTGGACCTCCTCAGCTGCTCGTTTTTTCACTTGCAACAAATCAACTGCGGTGACCTGCTTTTGTTTGGCGACCTTTTCCTGGAGGTCAGCAATTTCTGCTGCACTTTCCTGGGCGATCAAAGCCTTTTCTTCAGCTGCTCTTCTTTTTGACTCAGCCAGATCCATAGCATACTCCTCTTTTTTCCGCACAGCATTCTCCCGTATTCGACCAATTTCCTGAGCCGCTTGTTCTCTGGTTTGGAGGATCTCTTCTGAGGCAGTTTGTTTAGCTTTCACAACATCGCCCACGGAACGTTCTTTTTCTAAAGCAGATTTTTCTCTAGCTGTTTTGATCGACTCGGCCGTTTCATCCCTGATTCTTAATAGCTCTGATTCGGATCTATCTCGAGCGTTGGATATCTCATCTGCATATTCGAGTTTTGCTAAACCAAGATTTTCTTCGATATTTTTTATTTGTTCTTTGGCATTAGAGCGAGCCTCAGAAACTTCCTTTGCTGAAGCAGCCTGAGCTTCGGCGATTACATTCTTAGCCTTTTCCCAGGAAGTGCTTACGTCCAGGTTGATCTCTTCTATTCTTTCATCGGCCGAAGTCCTGGCAGCCTGAACAGCAACTCCACTAGCGGACTTAGCCTGCTTGATTTCATTTAGAGAAGATTCTCTGGCCTCCAGGACTTCCTGAGCATACTCTGCCTTTTTTGTATTGGCATCATCGCGGGCTCTTGCAAGATCCTGGGCTATTTGTAATTTGGCATTTGCTGCTTTTTTTCTTTCGTAGTCCAAATCCCCTCTTACCTCCGATTTAACTTCAGCTAGCTCCTTTCTTAACTGGGCCAACTCTTTATCATTCAGCAAGCTGATGTCGGCGATCCTCCTGGGACCGGCGGTGGTTGCGGCAATTGGACGATTTCTGTCCTTGGGAGAGAATTCATTGCCTACGATAGCAACATCAGGCACCCGATTTCTGTCAAGGCTCCTATGAAAGCAACTAACCAGGGCACGGAGTTCCGCTTGCCGATTTGGATTGACGACAAACTTCCGCATTTCATTACTAATGTTGTTCTTTATATAGATCGTGTGCGGAGGACTTTCATTCATCCAATCGATGGTTGCCAAATCTAGCTGTAGGATATTCTCATGCCTGGGTGAGCCGCCTTCAGAATTTTGAATCAATTCTCCAAGCTCTACAAACCTATAACTACGACGATTTTGGTCATGATCCATGAAAATGATCTCATCATCCTGATTGAACAGCACGCCGTTTTTGGATGTCACTTTTGCTTGAATCCCCTTTTCAGTGGAAAGTAAGACGATCCCGTAGGAGTAGTTTCCCCTGACTACAAGTGTAACGTGCTTAGATTTAATGATCTGCGTATTTGCCACTACCCCATTCTCGAGGATATAGTGCGCACAGTTCTGGGCAGGAAGGAAACTGCTCAAAAGGAAAAGGCTCAGGAATAATAGGTGGCGGGGCCAACTCTTCATCGTAAGGGATTTCTTCAAATATAGCCAATCAGTAATTCACTTCCATTTAGATTCTAATGGATTAACAGCTACAATGACCTATTTAGGGGCTAAATGTCACAAATTTTGAGCCATTGATGCATTTGCATGAACTAAGTTTGCAGGGAAGTGTAGGTAAACGGCTGATTGATAGTGTAAAAAAGGCAGTTACCTACGATTAGCAAGTAGATATAAGATCGCCATCCGGATGGCCACACCATTTTCAACTTGCTGTAGAATAATACTTTGATCTGAATCCGCAACATCACTAGTGATCTCGACTCCACGATTAATTGGACCGGGGTGCATAATGATTGTTTCTGTGTCCAGGGAATCCAGCAAATTTCTGTTGACCCCAAAGAATTTAGCATACTCTCTTAGTGAGGGGAAATATTTCAGCTCCTGCCTTTCAAGTTGAATACGAAGGATGTTTGCCACATCACACCATTCAAGTGCTTTTCGAATATCGTACTCTACATCGATCCCTAGAGAATCTATGTGCTTTGGAATTAAGGTTGGAGGCCCACAAACCTTCACTTTTGCACCGAGTTTTTTGAGGCAAAAAATATTGCTCAAAGCAACACGAGAGTGAAGAATGTCTCCACAAATGACGATTTTTTTCCCTTTAAGATCTCCCAACTCTTCCCGCATTGAATAGGCATCCAACAGTGCTTGGGTGGGGTGTTCATGTGTGCCATCACCAGCATTTACAATATTTGCGTCTATATGGTTGGCTAGGAAGGCTGGAGCTCCGGGTGATGGATGCCTAATGACAACCATATCCACTTTCATGGATAAAATATTATTCACAGTATCGAGTAAAGTCTCTCCTTTCTTAACTGAGCTGGAGCTTGCTGAAAAATTAATGACGTCCGCCGACAGGCGCTTCTCGGCTAATTCGAAAGAAAGTTTTGTCCTGGTAGAATTCTCAAAGAAAAGATTGGCAATGGTAACATCTCTCAGGGAAGGAACCTTTTTAATAGGCCTGTTAATGACCTCTTTGAAATTGTCGGCGGTATCAAAGATGAGCTGGATGTCTCTTTTATTAAGATATTTTATCCCAAGAACATGCTTTGTACTTAGCTGAGTTTTTGCCATTTCTTGTTAGTCCGCTTTTTCTTCAAATAAAAGGATCTTATGCTTACCTGTCTTAGGGTTCCAATCAACCGAAACGTAGGACTTGTCCAAGGAGTCAACTTGTAGGCCAGTATAATCTGCATGAATAGGAAGATGCCTGTTAAACCTTCGGTCGATCAAGACCAGGAGTTCAACCCGCTCGGGCCGGCCGTACTGTTGTAAGGCTGACATGGCCGCATGCACGGAACGTCCTGTATACAAAACATCATCTACCAAAATCACCCGCTTGGAATCGATCAGAAAGTCAATATGGTTGGTATCAGCCTCTAATGGCTTTGCTCGTGTTCTGAAATCATCCCTAAAAAAGGTGATGTCAATTTTTCCATATGGAAAATCGGATATTTTATAGTGTTTTGTTAGGCGGTCGTACAAGGCATCAGCAAGAACAGAGCCCCTTGGCTGTATGCCAACCATACAGCAATCCTGAAAATCCTGGTACTGCTCAATGAGTTCAAAGGAAAGTCGATCCAGAGTAAGATCGAATCTGGCCGGTTCTAGAATTACACGGTCCTTGTTCATCGGCGGCAAATATAGGGATTTAGAAACTTCGTTACCGGGTCATTTCTTCTTTGATACCTTTTTAGCCCAGGAATCTCTTAAGCCGACTGTTCTGTTAAAGATGAGTTGTCCATCACTGCTATCCTTATCCAGACAGAAATAGCCTTTTCTCATAAACTGATAGCTTTCCCCAAGCTTAGCATCTTTCAAAGCTGGCTCGCATAATACTTTAGAATTGACCTGAAGGGAATCCGGATTGATGTATTCTTTGAAATCCACTTCAGGATCAGCAAGCGGGTCCTCCACGGAGAACAATCGGTCATACAATCTCACTTGGGCGGGGATTGCATGAGCAGAGGAAACCCAATGAAGCGTTCCTTTTGCTTTTACCCCACTAGTATCC
>JABDJM010000559.1 GCA_013002475.1 Saprospiraceae bacterium
GTGCAGACCATCCAGGTGATAGCAGACCAACCATCTCTGTGGAAGGGTGTTCTGACTCAGGAACATATAATACAGGATTTGCCACCGAATGGCCAGAGGATGATTACGATTCTAATCGTTCAGTTAGCCATGAGGAAAACATAGACATAAATACACAAACCGACCAATTTTTAAGAGGCTATCCCAAAGGCTTCGATGAGGAACACCTCATCAACTCCACTACCGATCTAAGCTTTCAAATTAATTTCCGGAATTCCGGCCCAGACACGGCAATCAGGGTGGTGATTCGGGATACCATTTCGTCCTTGTTGGATCCCTCGACAATAATCCCGGGGGCGAGCAGCCATAACTACGAGTACGAAGTTTATGGTGATGGTATCCTGAAGTTCACCTTTGAAAATATAAACCTTACTCCCGATGGTGGCGCTGATTCCGAAGGATTTGTCAAATACCGGGTTTCCCAAAAACCAGACAATCCTTTCGGATCTTTAATAAAGAACAGCGCTACCATCTATTTAGGCTTTGATTATCCTCAATATACTGGCCAGACGTGCCATAAGATCTCAGACAGTCTCCTAGTAAGGGTCATCCCAGAACCGCTTCCAGGATTAACTGGCATTGAAGCATTTCCTAATCCCTTTAATGAGCAGACCACGATTAAGATCATGGGAAGCTTGCCCATTCAGGAAGGTTTGCTTCGGGTCTATGATGGTGTTGGCCGATTGATAAGTGTGAAAGAGTTTTTTGGAAAAGAAATAATCATCGGGCGAGACGAAGTTGCCTCAGGTGCTCTTTTCTTCCAGCTCGAGTCCGGAGGACGCTTATTGGGGACCGGTCAGCTAATAGCACAGTAAAAAACGAACTGAAAACATATCCCGAAACCGATTAATTCGCCTTCATGGGATTATCATTTTGACAGGATCAGGAGTTCGGCCTGGTCCTGTTTTTTAGTATTCTACCTTATCCGTTTTTTCCAACCAGGCTTCAAATACCTGCTTTCCTTCCTCCCTCAACAATTGAACAGTGGGGATCTTCCTTTCCTCTATAGGAATGGATATCTCATGGTATAGAAAATCATCATCAAAATCGATGGAAGCTGCGTCCTTCCGGCCGCAGGCAAACACAAGTCGGTCCGGGCGCGCCCAATATATTGCTCCGAGACACATGGGGCAGGGTTCGCAAGAGGCGTATATAGTGCAACCGGTCAACTGAAAATCCTGGAGTTTTTCGCAGGCAATCCGGATCGCGCTCACTTCTGCATGGGCAGTCGGATCGTTCGAGGAAGTAACACTATTGCAGGCGGTGGCAAGGATCTCCCCGTCTTTCACGATAACAGCGCCGAAGGGCCCTCCATGGTTTTTGTCCATTCCTTCCTGGGCTGCCCGGATCGCTAGTCGCAAGAATTTTATATCATTTGTTTCTTCCATAGTCCTGTAAATATGCAGAAAATACAGCGTTCCATTGCTTCGCTTGAAAGTCGTATTTTTCGCCAAACAAAACGAGATGGAACCAATTTTTACAAATGATGCGGTTGTCCTGGGCTTACTATTAGTTGTCCTTGCCGCTGTTTTTTATACTTCCAGTTCTAAGAAACCAGGCTGGCAGAAATTTTACCGATTTGTTCCTCCATTGCTCTTGTGTTATTTTTTGCCAGCCTTGCTTCATTGGCCATTAGGATTAATTTCCGGGGAAGGGTCCAGACTCTATTTTGTTGCATCCCGTTATCTTCTTCCTGCCAGTTTAGTATTGCTTTGTCTTAGTATAGATTTTCAGGGGATCATCAATTTGGGTTGGAGAGCCCTGGTAATGTTTTTTTCTGCAACGCTTGGGATCATTATTGGAGGCCCCTTAGCCTTGCTACTGATCAATGGACTTTTTCCAGACCTGATTCCTGCGAGCCCGGATGAACTTTGGAGAGGTCTTTCTACCGTGGCTGGAAGCTGGATCGGCGGAGGAGCCAATCAAACGGCTATGAAAGAGATCTTTGAGGTGGGAGATGATCTGTTTGCCACGATGATCATTGTGGATGTTGTGGTTGCTAATATCTGGATGGGCTTCCTTCTGTACGGGGCCAACATAAGCGATCAGGTAGATAGTTGGCTAAAAGCGGATTCATCTGCCATCGAAGATTTAAAGAAAAAGGTGGCTGATTACCGGGCAAGCATTTTGGAGATGCCCACAACAACCAGCACCTTCATGATATTAGGGGTGGCTTTTGGAGGAGTTGCCCTGGCTCATTGGGGAACCGATATCATCACTCCTTTAATGGAGAAAAAGGCTGAGGCTCTTTCAGCAATGCGTCTAGATTCCTTAATGTCTAAGTTCTTCTGGCTTATCGTAATATCGACCACTTTGGGTCTTGCTCTGAGTTTTACCCGATTTAGAAAACTGGAAGGACAAGGTGCCTCTCGTTTTGGTTCAGTTTTTATTTACATCCTGGTTGCAACAATTGGAATGAAGATGAATTTGGGAGAGGTATGGGCCAATTTAGGATTATTCGCAGTGGGTATTACCTGGATGCTAGTTCATGTATTAATCCTGATCGCAGTTGCCAAGATGATAAAGGCTCCCTTCTTTTTTGTGGCTGTAGGAAGTCAGGCAAATGTGGGTGGAGCGGCGTCAGCGCCAATCGTGGCCTCGGCCTTTAGCACTTCACTAGCACCGGTGGGCGTTTTGATGGCGGTGCTAGGTTATGCCCTTGGAACCTACGGAGCTATCATTTGTGCCTTTATGATGCAGGGTGTCAGTATGTGATTTGCGAAAAATTATTTACGACCAAACCTCCATCGGGCATAAATGGAATATAAAATTCCTACTAAAAGAATCGCACAAATGATTAGTGCAGTTTGGCCTATCTGGTTGTAGTCTGCCGAGGCTTGGGATTTAGAGATACCCCATAATGCCCATGCAAATACAAGAACAAATGCCCTGTCCCTTTCTTTCCACAAAACATAAAGACCAAGGACACCGACGATCGCCATAATGATCATAGTCCAGAGGGGCTCAGAAACTCCAAAGCCTCCCCATTCCATTGATTTTAGGTACACAGAAATGTTGGCGATCAAAGCAACTGAAATCCATCCAAAATAGATACTGAATGGAAGTCCTACTGTAAAAGCAGTTTGCTGGTCATTTTCTAACCAGGCAACATCGATGGCTCTATAGATTTGAAAAAGAGATAACCATATGATGAACATAAAAAGAAGCGAAAGCAGGATATACTGATAATGCCACACAAAGATCCAAGAGGCATTGGCAATGCAGTTGATCACGAACCAGGGGCCGATCAAATTCAGGATTCGGTCCGAGGATGTGGAACCACGGTATAAGCCCCAGGCCACAAACACAGTCCAGGCTATTAGTGCCAAGTAAATAATACCCCAAATGGAAAAGGTAAACCCAGCCGGCGTGAAAAGACTATTGTACTTGTCGGACAGTTCTCCTGTTGTGAAGCCTCCGATTGGGAGGTAGCTGGCTAAAAAATTTACAACCAACACTCCAATGAGTCCGAGAACATTCAGGGTGTGAACTATTTTGGGGGTCATGCCTTGATCAATTATTCTGCAGGTTCGGGTTCAGGAAGGCTCACATTAAAACCAATTCGGTTAATCGGCTGAGAATCATCATCATCATAATCTTCCCACTTGGTAACCTCTTTGATGAAATCTTCCATATGCCGGACAAAGAAAGGGTCTTTTAATTCTTCAGGTCGATAGATTGCAACTGTCTTGGGTGGTTGGGGTTCTCCATACCCTTCAATATACGGGTAGGTGATCATCACCATGATCTTTCCATTGAATAATTGTTGGTAGATCAAGGATCCTTTATGCTTTATCAGGGGTCTGCTGAATTCATCACTTACCTTTTGTAAAATGCCTGATTTTCCCTGACCTAGAGAGCACTGTATAGCTTCAAGGTTTTGCAATTCGCCTTTTGTTTCAATTTCAAGATCCAGTCCGGACTCTTCACCCATTTGTGTGAGACAATCTATTATCCGGCCCTTTAAGTGAGTTATCCATTCTTCTCTGTAGGCAATTGTATTTTGTAAGATATCATGGTAATACTGTACTCGCCTTTTTAACCCTGTAAGATCTTCCATGTAAAAGATTTAATTTTTCCTGAAATATAGTTCAAAAGATTAAACTCATTTTTTCGGATTAGGATTCCTTGGGATCGGGTAAATTTCATCCTGTCTTCCGTCAGGCCAGTAAAATCCATCTTCCGAAAAGACTCCGTCTTCCTCCAGCATGATCCTGATTACCTTATTCCATTCTTTGATCTCCGAGGCTGCATTTAATTCGATAGAATAAGCCGTGTTATAGAAGAGTGGGTAATCTCCCCTGCCTGGAACTCCACCTTGCTGATCCCACAAGCCAATGGTAGGCCCGGCTGCATGTCCATGAAATCCAATTGGGTGAGTATATATGGTAGCTTGAATTCCCTCTGCTTTCGATTTTGTCAGTGCTTCCTGTAGGAGCTCGTTTCCAGTTTTTCCTTCTTCAAAAACTTCTACTAGGATGTCTTGTAGGCGGTTTCCCTGTTCAAATGCGGTCTTCAGATATGTAGGCACTTCAGTTTCTTCTGGATTCAACATATAAAAGTGTTGCTGCTGGTCTGTGTTCAGACGCAGATAGGTAATACCAAAATCAACATGTAGCAGATCACCGTATTGAATGATCTCAAGTCCTGGCCTTTTCGAGAAGGATCTTAAATGATCGAACTTCTCTGTGTTCATCCTTTGAAGTGAGACTGTGGGATGAAACCAGGTTTGAAGTCCCAGATCGATCACCCGCTGTCTTAACCACCAGACAACATCCTCTGTTGAGGTTGTTCCAGCCGTGATAACGTTGGCGGAGAAAGCTTCCTGCAAGATTTGATGACCAATCTTGCATAATTGATTATAGATCTCAAGCTCCATCGGACTCCGGGTTTCCAGCCAACTAATGGCAAGGTCTTCGGCGGATACAATTCTATCATGAAAATTCTCTGGTAAATTTTCCAGGAAGGACTTGTATTCAGTTTGCACAAGGCCATCTGCCAGGCCAAAGTCATCAGAGAAATTCATCCCGATTGATTTGGGATCTTTTTCCAGAATGAAGCTTGTAAGCGCTTCCCATTGATCAGGATACACGTCAATATTCCATTCTCCCTTCAGAAGTTTTCCAACGCTATACCTGGCAATGGCAACCTTGTCAACAGTCCCATCTTCGTTGCGATTAAAAACAAAAATGGTTCGTCTGCGAGCTGAAAGCCATGAACTGGGCAGCATCGTTTTCATGACAGGATCTTCATTATACTCTCTGGAAATCAGGATCCAACAGTCGATCCCGGCTTTTTCCATTAGCTGGGGCATCATCACATCCATTCGGTATTCAAGCATGCTGTCCACCCATGCCGCCCTCTCCCGGACCGGCAGGATCCAGGCAGGATCCACCTGGGCGATTGAAATAACACTTGATAACAAAAAGCTAAAAAACAGGATCGATCGCATAGAGTGAGTTTTTTCAAAAGTAAATGATTCCGACAAATGTCCATCCTTCTCCTCCTAAATACCGGAAAAGGTTGGGGAAAATTCACTTCTTCAAG
>JABDJM010000583.1 GCA_013002475.1 Saprospiraceae bacterium
CCTTTAATATCTCAGAAACATCCTGGGTCGTCCTGGGAAGAACGACCGCCAGAGCCTTAAGCGGTTCGTCCATCCTCCAAATGTGATGGTAACGGGAATCAAGCGCATCTCCTGTCAGGATCTGATCTCCTTTGAGGATTTCTTTTAATTGGGAAATGATAGCTGTATCCGTGGTGATAGACAAGTGCGTTTATTTTTGGAAAGATAAAGCTAAAATAGCCACCAAGTCACGAATGGATCCGCAATTTGCTATTGGCCACTAGCTTCTAGCAGTGAATGAAATAACCGAATAGAGCTTATTAATAGCAAATGGGAGATCAGAAGAAGGATAACTGTTGAATAGTCTAAGCCGCTGCGTGTACCAGGATGTGCTAATAGCCAATTGCCAACGGCTAACCGCCGTTTACAATCTCCCTCATCTTTCTCATATCCTCATAAGCCTTATTCGCTTCGGAAAAGTTAAGCGTTTGCTGACCATCAGAAAATGCTTTCTCAGGCTGGGCATGTACCTCCATGATGACACCATCAGCACCGGCAGCAACGGTAGCTAAAGCAACCTTGGAAACATGCCGTCGAACACCGATTCCATGCGAAGGATCCGCGATTACAGGCAGGTGCGTCTTTTCTTTTAAGATGGGAATGGCATTGATGTCCATCGTATTTCGATAAGCCTTTTCGTAGGAACGAATACCCCGCTCACAAAGCATGATTTTTTCATTACCATTGGAAAAAATATACTCTGCAGCCTGGAGAAGTTCATCAATGGTTCCAGAGATCCCTCTCTTGAGAAGGACTGGTTTATCAATCTTTCCGAGCGCATCTAACAAATTGAAATTCTGAGAATTACGTGCTCCCACCTGAAGAATGTCGACATAGGGTAGCATATCCTCAATCTGCTCGGTCATCATCACTTCAGTAATGATCTTGATACCATACCGTTTTGCTGCTTCATGCCACCGTACCAGGCCTTCCAGACCCAGACCCCTAAAGGAATAGGGAGAACTTCGCGGCTTATATACCCCACCCCTCATGATCCGGATATTATTTTTTTGAAGGTGTTGCAACGTAGTTTCTATTTGCTCATCGGATTCTATTGAGCAGGGCCCCGCCATGATCTCAAAATGACCTGTTCCTAATTTCACTCCGTCACCTAAATCGATCACCGAATCTTCCACTCGCCATTTACGACTTACCAACTTATAGGCATCGCTCACCCGGTGTATATCCTTGATCCCAGGAAGTGTCCCGATGGATCGGATATCAAATTCTTTCTTTCCAACACCAATGATGTAATGCTGAAACTGAGTCTGAACTTCATTGCTTTTATAGTCAATGCCGTTAAGACTATCTCTTAATTTTTGAAGATCCTGTTGCTGAATACCTTTTTCTAATTGAATGATCATGGGAATAATTTTATGCGATCAAATGATGACCCTTAATGCCATAAATGAAATCTGTTATCCTTTCGTTGGAGGGATTCTGTTTTAGTTGCCTGATAAATGCGGAACCAATAATGGCTCCATTAGCGTAGTTGCAAGCAGTTGTATAACCCTGATGGTCAGAAATTCCAAAGCCAATAAGCCTCGGATTCTTCAATCCCATTTTGTCCACATTTTCGAAATACTCAATTTGCTTCTTAGTAATTTCTCCCTGCTTTCCTGTGATGCTTGCATCAGCTACCATGTAAATAAAACCTGTGCTCAACTCATCCACACGCTTGATCCTTTGCTCGCCACTTTGTGGGCTCATCAGGAAAATGCTGTCTAGAGAATACTTCTTGTACATATCCTTATACTCTCTTGCAAAAACTTCCAAAGGAAGGTCCGGCAGGATCAACCCATCGATTCCTACTTCCATACACTTTGCAAAAAACTGCTCCTCTCCAAATTGCATGACCTGATTAAAGTAGCCCATCAATACAAGAGGGATCTGTGTCTTAGTTCTTACATCTTTTAGTTGATCAAAGAGTACGGCCAGCTTCATTCCATTTTTAAGGGCCTGAGAACCTGATTCCTGGATCGTCGGGCCGTCAGCCATCGGATCTGAATAAGGCATCCCAAGCTCAATCACATCTGCTCCGGCCTTATCCAGGGCCAGGATAATCCGTTCGGTATCATCCAGCTTTGGGTATCCAGCTGTGAAGTAGATATTTAGAATATCGCTCTGTTTTTTTGAAAACAGATCTGTTAGTCTAGACATTTGTCCTTGTTTACAATCCTATGCTTGTTAACTGTTGAGCAGTAGTTCAGCAATGGTTGAACAATCGTTCCACAACGGTTCAACCATCGTTCAATCCTTCCAAATACGTTTGGTAGGCCGCTAAATCCTTATCCCCTCTTCCGGAAAGATTAACTATGATCAACTCATTTTCTTTTATGCTCATTTTGTCGAGCGCAGCCAAAGCGTGGGCAGTTTCTAGTGCAGGAATGATCCCTTCGATACGACTCAACATTAAGGCAGCTTCCAAAGCTTCTTTATCAGTAATGGAAATGGCTTTTGCGCGGCCACTATCGATCAGGTGTGCATGCATGGGGCCGATTCCCGGATAATCTAAGCCTGCAGAAATGGAATATGGTTCAATGATCTGTCCATCTTCATCCTGCATCAACAGTGTTCGGCTACCATGGATAATTCCTTTGGTTCCAAGTACTGAGGTAGCAGCCGACTCTCCTGAATGGATGCCCAGGCCGGCAGCTTCTACTGAAACAAGACCAACGCTATCCTCATTCAGGTAATGGTAAAATGCACCTGCTGCATTGGAGCCGCCGCCTACGCAAGCCACAATGCGTTCTGGTAATTCTGTCCCCTCCGCTTCGTGCAATTGCCAACGCATTTCCTTGCTGATTATCGCCTGTAACCGAGCCACCATATCCGGGTAAGGATGTGGTCCGACTACCGAACCAATAATATAATGGGTGTCTGTCGGATTTCCGATCCAATCTCTGATCGCCTCGTTCGTGGCATCCTTCAAAGTTTGACTCCCTGAAGTAGCAGGGCGTACTTCTGCCCCTAGCATTTTCATGCGGGCAACGTTAGGTGCCTGTCTTTTTATATCGACCGCACCCATGTAAACGATACATTCAAGACCCATCAAGGCACAAACCGTTGCAGTCGCAACTCCATGCTGCCCGGCTCCAGTCTCGGCGATGATCCGCTTTTTGCCTAATCGCTGAGCGATCAGGATCTGGCCAATGGTATTGTTCACTTTGTGTGCGCCAGTATGACAAAGATCCTCGCGCTTAAGATAGATCCTTGCCTTGTATTTCTCTGAAAGTCGTTTTGCCAGGTATAAGGGTGTTGGCCTTCCAACATAGTTTTTCAAAAGGTCATCATACTCCTCCTGAAAATCAACATCATTAATAATGTTCAAATATTCACTCTGCAGTTCCTCTACGTTCGGATACAGCATCTCCGGGACAAAGGCTCCTCCGAAAACTCCATAAAATCCTTCCTGATCTACTGAGTACCTCATTGCTTACATTTTACTCCAGAAATCTGGAGCGGTGAAGATCTTCTTTGAAAGATCGGTGATGAATGTTCTAATCTTTTCAAGGTCCTTTAATCCTGGTTCTATCTCAAATTTGCTGTTAAGATCAATGCCTGCAAAAGCAGGATGATAAAACTCTGCTACCTCGTCCACAGCATCAGGACCGATACCTCCGCTTAATAGAAAGGGTACACGGCCATGATATTTTTTCAGGAGGGTCCAATCAAAGCTGATCCCATTTCCTCCTGGGTCTTTTCCTTTGGTGTCAAAAAGAAAATAGTCACAAACGAATTCGAAGGAAACGATATTTCTGAACTCAAAGTTCTCATCAACAGAGAAAGCTTTAATCACTCCCAACCCAGCCTTTTGCAACTGGTCGCATAGTTGGGAATTTTCATCGCCATGCAATTGAACATAGGTCAGGTGATACTCTTTCACTTTTTCAAGGATAGTTTCAAAGCTTTCATTTACAAAGACCCCTACCCTTTCCAAACCGGCAGTATATCCTCCGGCATTTTTCAAGTACTCAATTTTCTCCAGGTCCTTTTCGACATATCGTTTAGAAGGTTCATAAAAAATGAAACCCACCCAGTCAATCCCCAGAGGGATGAGTGACCTTACATTTTGAGCCTCTATCATGCCGCAGACCTTGATGATCATGATCTTGCTTTTTGCATATTCAAAATTGCTTGAGTATCCCTGATAAGATTTTTGCAGGCAAGAGGAGGTTCGGCCTGACTCATAAAGTAGCCTCCGATCAGGAAGCCGTCGAAGCCTGCCTTTTTCAATCGAGCCAAGTCTTCAGCTTTGCTTATTCCACTTTCGCTGATCCGCACGAACTTATCCGGGATCAGAGGGAATAGCCGGAGGCTCGTATCCAGACTGACGGAAAAATCTTTCAGGTTTCTATTATTGACGCCCACGACATCTACCTCATCACAAATATGTCCAAGCTCTTCTTCTCCATGAATTTCGAGCAGTACTTCCAAGCCAAGCGATTGTGCAAACCTAGCTAGCTCCTGTATCCTTTCCGGACTTTGAACTGCCGCGATAAGCAGGATCGCATCGGCGCCGATGGAACGAGCTTCAGTGATCTGATACTCATCGATGATAAAATCTTTTCGGAGAATAGGACAGAAATTAAAT
>JABDJM010000592.1 GCA_013002475.1 Saprospiraceae bacterium
TTTTTAAGCGCCGCAAAGATAAGGGTATTTTTCTTTTTTGACGTCCATTTTTGAGGAATCAATTTGAAGATTTCTCCTTAGATCATAAGATGCTTTTGTGAGGACGAAAAATCAATTTGCGGAGAAAATCATCTATTTCAGTATCATTTTTCCCTAGTTTTGGTTTTAACTCTATTAGGAAATGGCCGTTGGGCCCTTAAAAACCCTTGAATTTGGGGACTATATCCCCTAAATTATGCGAGTAAGCGACCCGAATGAGCACCCAAACTGCGACATATAATACTGAGGACAAGCAGCTAATACAGCAGGCTTACCGTCAGCTATTGAACTCTATCAAATCTAAAATGGATGATAGGGACCGAAAGCATATCCGGGAGGCTTATGAATTGGCAGTCGTTGCGCATTCCAAGCAAAGAAGAAAATCCGGGGAACCATATATCCTCCATCCCATTGAAGTGGCCAGGATTTGTGCTGAGGAAATCGGACTTGGGCCAACCGCTATTGTGGCTGCCATCCTTCACGATGTGGTAGAAGACACAGAGATCACCTCCGTAAAAATCCATGAACAATTCGGGGAAAAGATCGGAATGATCGTAGACGGGTTGACCAAGCTTGATGGGTTATACGAGGTAGAAAGTCCACAGGCGGAAAACTTCAAAAAAGTCCTTCAATCCCTTCTCGTAGATGTCAGGGTCGTCCTTATCAAAATGGCCGATCGCCTGCATAATATGAGGACGCTGGGAAGCATGCCCAGACATAAGCAATTGAAAATTGCGGCAGAAACGGATTTCATTTACGCTCCTCTCGCCCACCGTCTTGGCCTTTACAATTTGAAAACTGAGTTTGAGGACCTGATCATGAAGATCAAGGAACCGGCGATCTATACAGAAATCTCTAACCAGCTTCAGGAATCGAAGGATCAACGGGAGGAATTTATTGATTCGTTTATTGATCCATTAAGCGAGGAACTGAGCGTAATACCCTTCCCAACAAGAATCTTTGGACGCCCGAAGTCCATCTATTCCATCTGGAACAAGATCAAAACCAAAAAGGTCCCCTTTGAGGAAATCTATGACCTATTTGCAGTTCGGATTATCATAACGGCGCCTCTTGAAAAGGAAAAGCAGGCTTGCTGGCAGGTTTATTCAATAGTTACGGATGTTCACATCCCTATCCCAGAAAGATTAAAGGACTGGGTTACCACTCCCAAGTCCAACGGATATGAATCCCTGCATACGACTGTGATCGGGCCCAAAGGGAAATATGTGGAAGTGCAGATCCGATCAGAACGGATGGATGATATTGCAGAAAGAGGCTTTGCTGCACATTGGAAATACAAAGGACAAAGGACGCAGGGTAACGTCTACAATAACTGGTTGGATAATGTCCGTGAGATCCTGGAAAATGATGACGAGGATGCCATCCAGTTCCTAAATGACTTTAAGACCAACCTCTTTCAGGAGGAGGTCTATGTATATACACCAAAGGGTGATATGAGGGTTCTTCCAAAAGGAGCCACCGCTTTGGATTTTGCATTTCACATCCACTCGGATGTCGGTTATCACTGTGCCTCCCTCAAAGTCAACAACAAGCTTGTCCCAATGGGTTACAAGCTAAAAAATGGCGACCAGGTTACGGTGATTACCAAAGAGTCACAAAGGCCCTCTGAAGCCTGGCTTAAAATGGTGGTGACTGGGAAGGCCCGTTCCAAGATCCGATCCTCAATGAAGGAGGAACGCCGAAAACAGGGAGAGTTTGGAATGGAGGCACTTCAAAGGAAGCTTCGCAACCTGAAAGTGGATTGGGAAGAAAACGTAGACACTCTGGTTCAGTATTTTGGATTTAATTCCCGTCCAGACCTTTACTTCGCCATTTCTGTGGAGCAGGTAAATTTGTCCGATCTGAAAGAACATTTTAACGTCGAAGGCCATAAGCTTGTCCCTGTCCCAAAAGTTCAGGAAGTTATCGAAGAAGCTTCGGCACCCCGAGGAAAAAGAAAAAAGAAATACACCGGACAACCCAAGCTAATGATAGATGGTACCGTGGATCAATACGAGTACCAATTGGGGACCTGTTGCAGTCCGGTGCAAGGAGATGACGTATTTGCCTACAATTCAGCAACCGGAGGATTAAAGATCCACCGTACCTCCTGCCCAAATGCCACAAATCTTATGGCCAGATTTGGGTACCGGATTTTACGAGCGGAATGGATTATGGGGGCTAACACCTCCTTTGTGGCTGACCTCCTCATTACCGGGGTAGACTCCGGCCCTGGGGTTATTCAAACTCTATCAAATCAAATATCCTCAACCCTAGGCCTGAATATCCGCTCATTTTACATCGACGGGCATGAGGGCTTCTTTGAAGGCCGTGTCAGCCTACTGGTCACCAATAAGGATCAACTAAACATCGTAATTCGCGTGCTCAAAAACCTCGAGGGGGTTTCCAATGTTACCAGAATAGAAGCTTGATTCTTTTATCTTTGATCAAAGCGTATGGCAACAACTAAGCACACCGACAGGATCCTCAAGGAGGTCCTAAACATTTTTTCCACTCACCTGGAGCAGAATAGTCTTAGGAAAACCCCAGAGCGGTTTGCGATCCTTGAGGAGATATATGGTAGGGATGATCATTTTGATGCTGAGGCCCTTTATATCCATATGAAAAATCAGAACTACAGGGTAAGCCGGGCAACTGTGTACAATACCCTCGAGCTGTTAGTTAACTGTGATCTGGTCAAAAAACATCAATTCGGAAAGAACCTGGCTCAGTACGAGAAGTCGTACGGATTCAAACAACACGACCACCTTATTTGTGTAGATTGTGGGAAGGTCCTTGAGTTTTGTGATCCCAGAATACAGAACATAAAAAATATGATGGGCGAGCTTCTCAAATTCAAAATCACTCATCATTCGCTAAATCTTTACGGTCAGTGCGACGGAGCCTGTGAGCGCACCCGGAAGAGTTAAGGATCCAGTCCTTTTCAATCTTAAAACAAGAGCTTTTTCTCTTATTTTTTACCAGTATTAAATCCTACATTTGAAGGTTATTTGCCCACAAATGTTAGGGCATTTTTTACGCAATTCTACCATTAATTATATGGCTGTTGATGTAATACTCGGACTCCAGTGGGGAGACGAGGGAAAAGGAAAAATTGTTGATTACCTGGCGGAGGGCTATGATATCATAGCCCGGTTCCAGGGAGGACCAAATGCAGGGCACACGCTAAAATTTGGCGGAAAGAAATTTGTGCTTCACACGGTTCCCTCTGGAATTTTCCGGCCAAAACAGATAAACCTGATCGGGAACGGGGTGGTAATCGACCCCATCACTCTTCAAAAGGAGATCGATCTTCTAAACAATGCTGAGGTTAACTTTCAGAATAGATTATTAGTGGCCAGAAAAGCACATTTAATCCTCCCTACTCATCGGTATTTGGATGCGGCATCTGAAGCATCAAAAGGGAAGGCAAAGATCGGAAGTACCTTAAAGGGAATTGGGCCTACCTATATGGATAAGACAGGCCGAAATGGATTAAGAGTTGGAGATATTGAATCTCCAGATTTCATGTCTCTCTACCAAAACCTAAAAAAGAAACATCTCAAATTATTGGAGATCTATCCTCCTATCCAATTTGACCTTGAGGCAGAGGAGGAAAAATGGATGTCTTGCCTTGAAACTTTGCGGTCACTTAAAAAGGTAGATGGAGAATATTTTGTGAACCAGGCCTTATCCAACGGGCAAAGCATTCTTGCGGAAGGAGCACAAGGATCGATGTTGGATATTGACTTTGGAACCTATCCCTTTGTCACTAGTTCCAACACCGTCACTTCCGGTGTTTGTAACGGCCTGGGCGTGGCTCCCTCAAAAATTGGCGAAGTTATCGGGATCACGAAAGCCTATTGCACTCGCGTTGGCTCCGGACCATTCCCCACTGAACAGGACAATGAAACTGGT
>JABDJM010000008.1 GCA_013002475.1 Saprospiraceae bacterium
CCACAGGGTCTTCAACTGGAAGTAAAGCTTGCTCAGGAAGAGAATTAACGCGACCATCCCAAAAGAGGCCATTGTCGTAATAACCCACATTCAATAAACTCATCGAGGATCTTTTTCCAGGGATTCCGTCTATTCCTACAGATACTGCCTTTGCATCCGTGAAGCTATTTATTGTAAAATGGCATCCGGCACAAGACATCGTGCTATCAGCGCTCAAGATTGGGTCGTAAAACAAACGTCGGCCGAGGGCAATGCCCTCAACCGTAGTATTTTGAGAAACAGCTGTAGGTAAAAGTGGAAGTCCCTGTGGGATCGAATAGTTATATGCCTGGGGGTCACAGGGGATGTCTGTCAGAAATCCACAGGAATTATCGGTGCAGGGAACTTCATCATCTGGATTGCAAGCAAACGCAAGCAATCCAAAAAGAACAACGAAATGAAATTTGCTGGAAAAGTTCCAGTTCATAGTTTACTATTCTCCCATTTTAAAGGCCTCAGAGGCCTTTTCCATTACAATCTGCACAAGATCGAAATCATCGGGATTATGGGTCGTCGGCCGGGTTGCAATAGGCCAATTTTCTTGTCCTGAAGCATTATAGAGTACATCCCTCAGGTCGATGGCCATACTAATATCGGTAGTGCTGTTTTCTTCTACATTGAATGTGTAGGGTAAGTAAATGGTGGCCGCGGTATTTGATCCGTCCTTGGCTCCTGTATGATAGGCGAAGTTCTCATTTTCTGTATCCAACATCCCATCATCATTCATATCTATGGTTCCTTCCATCTTCATGTAGATATAACTCTGCCAGCCTGCCCAATAGTGAGAGCTTTTTTTCAAGGGGCTATTATCACCCAAATCCTGATCAGCTGGTGTCTTCAGGTTTAATTCATCGTTTAGTCCAAATGTAAACCCAATCCCTGTGTATTCTCCTGTAGGCAGGTTGAAAAAGGTAAACTGGTTATCTGAAGGTTCCAGGGGAGAGGCACCCGTCTGGGTCAACTCTACAAACTCTACAGGAGACAGATCCGTAATCTTAGTCTCCGATTCCTCCACATAATCAACCATCATGTCTGAAACTAAAAAGTTGAATTGAGTGAATCTGATCTTTTTCCCATCTGGCAGGGTATATTCCTGATTTCCAATAAGCTCCTGCCCATCAAATAAGGCATTATAGGAAATCTTAAGATCGCCAGTTGCTTCCACCGTATCATCATCAGAACAAGACCAAAGTCCTACTAGTGAAAGGGCAAAAAGGAATACAAAAATATTTCTCATGTTTCTCAGCTTTGTATATGAATATAACGTTTGGGTTTCTGATCAGTTGTAAAGTAAAACCTTCCATTTTGATGAAAGTGACATTAATCACTTAAAGAGATCACAATTGGAAGATTACCGACAAGGATCTTGGCAACAGAGTCTCTGTTTTCTCCAATTTCAACAAAATTTATGCCTTGTGTCCAGGCAAGGTAGTCGAGGGTAAGTTTTAGGCTGATATCAGAACCATATTCAATGTCCATGGTAGTATCGGGATTGAAGACAAAGCCTGTGGATACGGGCAAAGTATACCGGATCGTATCCATGCTAATTGTATCGTAAAGTATCTCTAAAAAACCTGCTGAATATTGCTGGTCTTGCTCCCAGAAACCTCCTTCAGATCCAAGTGGATGGCTATCTGATAATTCCCCAGGCATAAGGGCCGGGATTGAGGCATCGAGGCCAATATGGACCTGAAAACCGGAAATTAGGCCCTGTGTCTTTATTTCTCCGGCTGTTCGGGTATTTCCCTTATCTGTAGCCACGTCAAGGAAATCATCCTTTAATTCTATTGTTCCTGTTCCATCAAACAGAGAAAAATCCTCCCGGTCAATGACCTCAGCAAAGCCGGTATCATTTTCCAATTTAAAATCACTTAGAAGCAGTCCAGCCTTAATAATGAGAAAGCTGTCTCCCAAACCATTAGAAACAAGCGTCGCCGGAGAATAAACCAGGGTATCCAGACGATTCTTCACCTGAACTTCCAAATCCGGGTAGGTACAACAATCCACGCAAGGATCATCAGCTGTTGCATCAAAATTATTTGCGAGCAGATCAAGGCAACCCTCTTGGCGTTCGTAGCAAGAGAGCAATCCAAGCAACAGGAGAAGGACACTATGCTTTCCTATGCCCATCATATTCTTTAACCAATTGCTTCACCAGAGTTTTTACCTGAGTGGAAAACTCCTTGTTGAGGATCCATTGATAATATTGCTTGTCGCGTGTTAGAACTTCCGCGGCGGGCTGACCCGCATATTTTCCAAAATTAAAAACAACCACGCCCTCATGATTGTACTTCAACCTTTTGGTAGCATCAATCATTTTGTCGTCGTTCGTAAAATCATGAAGCTGTTGCACATCCGGCCTTACAGGATCCAACTCGACCTCTCCATCACCCTTCACCAGAGGAACTCCTTCATATTTGGTAAGTTGTCCCTCAAGGACCTCCAAAGTGGCTTTTACATCTGCCAATGCATCATGGGCATTTTCCAATTCTTTCCCTTGGTAAAACTTCAGAGCGGCTTTTAGCGTCCGGGGTTCCATTTTATAAAAGATCCGTTGTACATCCACCGTCCTTCGGTTTTCCATATTGAAATCCATGCCCACCCGAGCAAATTCCTCCATCAACATGGGTACATCAAATCGATTGGAGTTATACCCAGCCAGATCTGAATCTCCGATGAATTCGAAGATTTCCTCCGCCACCTGCTGAAAGGTAGGTTGGTTGGCCAGCATTTTAGGAGTGATCCCATGCACAGCCAAAGCATCATCCGAAATGGGCATACTTGGATTGATAAGTTGGCTTAGCTCCTCGTTTGGACGATCGCCAGGAAAACATTTGATAATTGCGATTTGTACGATCCGGTCCCGGATCACATTCAAGCCTGTAGCCTCAATATCGAAGAAGCAGATCGGTTTGTTTAAGTTTAGATTCATTGTTTAGTTAATAAAGTATCTAGTCCGGGACTGGCCCAATATTCAAGACCACCCTTTCCATCATTAAAAATAAAAAGGGCCTCAATTCCCTCCAATTCCTCCACCTTTTCAGTTGCCTTGCCAAGCCCCATAACCATAAAGGCTGTTGCGAAAGCATCAGCAAGGATACAATCTTTTGCTATCACAGATGCCGACAACAGAGATGATTCTTCCGGGAATCCGGTTATAGGATTGATCGTATGGGCATAGGTATAATGATCTGTTTGGTAAAAATTCCTGTAGTTACCGGAAGTTGCAAGCGCCATATTTGGTAAGCTGATGATCTGCTCTATTTCCCTGTTTTTCTCGCCACGGTACGGTTTAGAAATCCCCAGCCTCCAGGGATTACCTTTTTCATTGACTCCTCTTGCCCGGACTTCTCCGCCGATCTCGACAAGGTAATTCTTGGTTCCCTTTTTCTCCAGAAGAAGACCAATTTGGTCTACTCCATATCCTTTGGCCAAAGCACTCAAATCTAGCTGAGATGAAGGATGTTTTTTGTTTACCGCATTTTCATCGAATGAGATGTTATTCCAACCAACAAACTGCAGGATGGAATCTACCGCCGAAGAGTCGATCAGAGTTACTGCCCTTTTTCCGGTTGTACCAAAGCCCCAATAATTAACAAGAGGCATAACGGTTGGATCAAAGTGCCCATTCGATTCTTCAACTACCATTTTGGAAACGATCAGGTTTTCCAGAAAATGGTTCTTGCCAGCCTTCCCATCAAACTGAAAAGAACCCTCCCCGACATTGAATCGGGATATCTCAGACTCGGGGTCATAGGTATTTACTGACCCATTTACCTGAGCAAGACTTTCTTCAGTTGCACTTTCCCAATCTATTGAAGGATCCCCTTGGAGCGTAACGTGATAGGTAGTACCCATTGTCTCACCTGAAATGTGGATGTATTCAGAAGAAGGAGAACATGCAATGAAAAGGCCAACAAAAATCAGAAAAGCGTATCGGAACATGCGGCAAGGCTTCGATCCTAAAGGTAAGGATACCTGTAAATGTTTGTTTCTTTGAGCCTAGAATTTAAACAGTGAATAAATATAGACTAGAACTATCCTATAAGGGTACAAAGTATAAGGGTTGGCAAAAACAGCCAAACCAGGAAACAGTACAAAACACGCTGGAGGATTGCCTTTCCAATGTCCTTCGCTCGCCCATCAAGGTGCATGGCTGCGGTCGAACAGATGCGGGTGTGCATGCCAACCAATACTTTGCAGACTTTTCCATCCAAAATGGGTTTGATTATGACCTCCCCTTTCGTCTCAATAAAGTTCTACCAAATGATATTGCCATAAGATCCTGCATTAAAATTCCCCTTAAGGCAAATGCACAACTGGATGCTTCCTCCAGGACCTATGTGTATCATATTCATTTCGAAAAAGATCCATTTCTCACCGAACTCAGTACTTATTATGAAGCTACAAGTCTTGATATTTCGATTCTGGAAAAACTGGGTAATCAGGTCTTGGGGAAAACAGACTTCAGATCCTTTTGCAAAAGACCCGATCTATATAAACATACTTTTTGCCAAATCTCTGAAAGTAAATGGTCTGTGAATGAGAAAAAAGCTAGCTACACGATCGAAGGGGATAGATTTTTACATGGGATGGTTAGACTACTGGTTGGCGCTATGTTGGAAGTAGCTTATGGCCGTATGGCAGAGTCAACATTTCTGGAATGTCTCCAGAATCAGACAGCTCTGGAACACTACAATTATGCCTATCCACAAGGGCTCTATTTGGCAAAGATCAAATACCCCAGTTAGCCTTAAATATTTTCACCGCGATAGCCAGCAAAATGATCCCGAATATTTTTCGAAGGATCACTACCCCACCAGGCCCAATGGCCCTGCGGATAGCTCCGGAGAACTTAAGCATTAGCCAGACAAATACAAGATTAATAGCAATACCCACTGCAATATTCATAGCTGAATATTCCGCTCTCAAAGTAAGTATCGTGGTCAGAGTCCCTGCTCCCGCGATCAAGGGAAAGGCGATCGGAAAAACCGTTGTCGAATCACTACCCTGTTCTTCTCTGATGATCCGAACATTCAGGATCATTTCAGCCCCGATCACAAAAATGAGGATGGATCCTGCTATCGCGAAGGAGGAAACATCTACACCGAAAAAACCCAGCATCGTTTTTCCGAAAAACAAGAAAAGGATCATCAATACCCCGGCTACTAAGGTTGCCTTTCCCGGTTCGATCTTCCTTCCCTGTTCTTTCAGGGATAGAACTACCGGGATATTTCCAGGAACATCAATCACCGAAAATAGGATCAGGGTAACGGACAGGATGTGGTCGAAATCAAGCATGGGGCAGTTTTTCTTCTAATTCAACTCCTTCTACTATGGCCTCTTCAGTGGCGTTATGAAGTTGAACTGGTTTTGATCTTTTCCTTAATCGCATATTCAGAAATTCCACCAACAGCGAGAAAGCAATGGCAAAATATAGATATCCCTTTGGTACAGAGCCAACCTCTGATCCAAACAATTTCAGATGTGCTTCGTGAGCTCCTTCGGCAATCAGCATGAATCCAATGAGTATTAGAAAGGAAAGTCCCAACATTTGGATCGTTGGATGCTTGTTCACAAATCGCGCCACAGGGTTGGCAAAGGCCATCATGATCACAACAGATAGTACCACGGCAATGATCATGATCAAAAGTGCTCCATCCAATCCGGAAGTCATTCCAACAGCAGTCAAAATGGAATCAAAAGAGAAAACAATATTGATAATGGTGATCTGAAGGATAACGGACGAGAAACTCACTTTAGCTTTTCCTTTTCCATCCTCATGTGTGGGATCTCCCTCCAACTTGTGATGTATCTCAGAGGTGGCTTTATAAAGCAAAAATATCCCCCCAATGATAAGGATCAATGACTGGCCAGTGAATCCACCTTGCAACCATGAAAGGTTAAAAGTTTTTAGGGGTGTGCTCATGGCAATGATCCATGAAATTCCAAAGAGTAGAAGAATACGAATGGCCATGGCCAGTACCAGCCCAATATTGGTAGCCCGTTTTTGTTTGTCCTCTGGAAGTTTATTTGAGCTGATCGCGATAAATATGATATTATCGATACCAAGCACAATTTCCAGAAAGGTCAGGGTCAGTAGAGAGATCCAGATCTCTGGGGAAGCAAAATTGGGAATATCCATCAAAAACATAGGCCAAGGAATTTGGCCGCAATTTTACGAAAAAGCCAAGGGACGGCCGGAGTTCTAATTCACTATTTTTGCATTGTGAAATATAGAAGATTGAGCTTAGCGGAATTGAAGCAGTTAGAGCCTGAGTTTATCAAGTTTTTAGCTGCAAACACCATAACCGGTGCGGACTGGGAAAAATTGAAAGAGGCAGAGCCCGCCAGGGCGGAGGGTCTTATCGAACTTTTTAGTGATCTGGTAATGGAAAAAACACTGGAAAATGTGTCTTTTCTGGAGTTTAGAACAGCTAAAGAGGTCCGTTGCTTTTTCTGTGGACCAGCAAAAATTGTTCTTTGCGGGCTTTCTACTCCAAGAATTGAAGGCTTCAGTTTCGAGGATCTCTCGGGAAATAACAGCCTCCAGGATTTGTTATCCAGTGGTCAGGTCCAATTAGAAACCTATCGAACAGAAAAGGGTTATCAAAAAGAACGAAACCTGGAAATTTTTTCCATGCTTCAATCGGGCTGCATGATCTCGGATGGCCAACTTTTCAAAACCCTCGAAACGATGAACCAGGCTTAGTTAGCCAACTGTTCTAATTTATGGTTTATCCAGGG
>JABDJM010000268.1 GCA_013002475.1 Saprospiraceae bacterium
TCCTTTGTGCGGAGGCCTCAGGGAAGGAAGAAAATATGATTAATGAAATTACTAGGATGGAGTATGCGAGAGTTGGTCTCATGGTTGGTTGGTAATAGTTTGAAATGAAGAGGAGTGAAAATAGGAAATTATTACTTTGGCGAGAGGTCAGAGACCTTCGCCTCAGAAAATTTAATATTGAGCAAAAGGTCTCCCGACCTCTTTGCGGATTCTCGGCGAGAAGACTTTCACCTTAGATTTCAAAAATATTTAAGGCATTCTCGGCGAGAGGTCAGAGACCTTCGCCTCAGAAAAAGTCTTAGCTTGAAAAGGATGAGATCTGAGCAAATGGTCTCCCGACCTCTTTGCGGAATCCTCCTCCTCCTCCTGACACTAAATTTCCCCAATTCAATACTCAATTATCATCCTTCATTTTCACTTAACATAGCCGGTTAATATCGCATTATAAGTGGCCAAATGACTGGTATTTTCTTCACCCGTTCTACCCCCATCTTTGGCTCAGATTAACAAAGCTTTTTATTCCTAAACTAAAATTTAATTCCTATGAAAGCTTTTATGAATGTTATGGTATTCCTGATGATCAGTATGCCATTATTTAGCGACAGCATTGTAGATCCAAGTGTGTCTGTAAAGCGGACAAGTGAGAAAGCATTCTCACTTCAGGTATCCAATGCGGTAAATGAAGAAGTCCAGGTAAGCATTATTGACGGTTATGGCGAGATTGTCTATAGTCATCGATTTGTTGATGAAAAAGACATCTCCAGAACCTATAATCTTACCAAATTGCCAGAAGGAGATTACAGTCTGAACGTTGAAAAACCTCAGAGTTTGTGGATCCAACCATTGGCTATTGAAGCAGGGATGCTTCAGATCCAGGAGCAGGCTTTAAAAACAGTTTTTAAGCCCACGATCCGCGCTCATGAAGACCTCGTAGATTTTGACTTGCTATGTCCTGTCAACTCTGAGGTTAAGATCAGAATCTTCGATGAGTCTGAGGAAAAGCCCCTTTACACGGAAACGCTTGAAACGGAGGGTTCCCTTCAAAAAAGGTTTAATCTATCTCAGTTGGAAGATGGTCATTATTTAATGGATGTCCAGATCAACGACGGAGACCAAACCTTCGCGTTCAGAAAAACAATTGAACTAGAAAAGTAAGTTTCTAATTGCACTAATTATTTGGGAAAGGGATGGCTTCGGCCGTCCCTTTTTTTATTGGAGAGGATCTTCCAGAAGGACCTGCTTCAATTTCTTTCGATACCGGGAGGGAGTTTTTCCTGTGATTTCCTTGAAGAGTCTGTTGAAGTGGGAGAAGTTGTTGAATCCACTTTCATAGCAGATCGCCGAGATGCTTTCTGTCCCTTCTGTCAAAAGTTTGCAGGAATGAACGATTCGAAATTCATTAACGAATTTTGTAAAAGTCTTTCCGGATAGTTTTTTGAAATACCGGCAAAAAGCAGGGATAGTCATATTGGCCAACGCAGAGATCTCTTCCAAAGGTATAGGTCGCTGAAAATTATTGCGAACATGATTATAGATCACATTGATCCTATCGTTATCTGCGGTTTCTACTTCAAAACTGTACCCATCGGCATTAAGTATGGTGTACTCTTCGGCCCAGGCCATATCCTGAAGTATGCATAAGAGCTCAATTAACCGGCCAAAATTATCTAGGGAAGGAAGCTTTTCCATCCTTGCACCGATGGACTTTTTTGCCTCACCGTGGAATGCCAGACCAGCCTTGGATCGCTCAAATAGTTGCTTGATATCCTCCATCTCCTGACTTTGGAAAAACCCGGGACCGATGAAATCCAATCCAAACTGGATAACCGTTTCTGATTCATTGCCAGTCAAACGATTGGTAAATCCTGTGTGAGGCAACATCGACCCAATCAGGACCAGATCACCTTCCTGATAATAGGAAAGATGATTCCCGATATGTCTCTTTCCACTTCCTCCCTTTACATAAACCATTTCTAGTTCAGGGTGGAAATGCCAGAATGGGGCATGGATATTAGGGCTCGGATCATTGTATTGCTTCACCGAAAAGGAACTTCCAAAGGCCGGACTGATCTTTTCAAGAGAGGGTTTTTTACCTGATATGATGATGGGTCTTTTCATATATGCTTCTTATATCCAAAATAACGCCTAGGAAAGCTCAGAGTTTTCCACAGAATTAATCAAAGTTGATACAAAATTAACCCAAACCAATGAAATTAGCCAGTCAGGTAGATAAATTAAGTTAAAAAACCTTAGGTGAGATACATTTGAAATTTAAAAGACTCCAGGCTATTCCTCGGTTTGAGATTGTACCGCTGCGCTTACGCTGCCATGTTCTTTTAACAGCTCGGCAGCGCTAGTTTGATCAATTTCCAGGGCCGTCATCACGTATCTGATTCCCCTTTCTACCAATTTTTGATTGCTCAACTGCATGTGGACCATCTTGTTTCCTTTGACCCTTCCGATGCGAATCATAAGGCTTGTGCTGATCATGTTTAGAATGAGCTTTTGGGATGTTCCTGATTTCATCCGGGTGCTGCCGGTGACAAACTCGGGACCCACCGGTATCTCGATCGCATGCAGGGATTCACTGGAAAGTGGTGATCCAGGGTTGTTGGTAATCCCAGCAGTTAGGAGGGATCTTAGCTTTGCATCTTTTACCCCGCTGACCACATAGGGTGTGGTTCCGGAGGCAGAGATCCCGATCACTGTATCAAAAGGGGAGGGGTCAAAAGCAGTAATATCCTTCCAGGCCTGGTGCCTATCGTCCTCCGCAAATTCTTTAGCTTTTCTGATGGCGGATTCCCCTCCAGCGATCAAACCAATAAATCTGTTGGCAGGCATTCCGAAGGTTGGAGGGATTTCGGAAGCATCTACAATTCCCAGGCGGCCGCTGGTTCCTGCTCCTAGATAAAAAATGCGACCTCCATCCAAAAATCTTGGAATCATGGCTTCAACCAAAGCCTCGATTTTTGGAATAATCTTCTGAATTTCCTCAGCTATCGTTTGATCCTCTTTATTAATGCCCATTAGAATGTCCAGTGTAGACATCTCTTCCAGGTTGTTGTAATTGGAATCTTGCTCTGTGATCTTTTTAAATTGCATATACCTCGCTTGTATACTTATTGTATTTACGATTCTGAAATTCAATTAGATGATTGATTATTCCTTTTGGACTTTTTGCTTACATACTGAAATTGTAATTTCAATGTTTCATGGCTAATTCCTACTCAAAAATTTACCTACACATAATCTTTGTTGTCAAATATAGAGATGCCCTTCTACATAAATCCTGGAGAACGGAACTTTTTAAATATATCACTGGAATCGTAAAAAATAAGGGTCATAAGATGGTTGCAATTGGAGGTGTGGAAGACCATATACATTTCATGATTGGGTATAATATCAATCAAAAGGTTCCTGATTTGGTTAAGGAAATAAAGACTTCTACAAATGAGTGGATAAACAAGAAGAAAATATTGGGTTCAAAGTTTTATTGGCAAAAGGGATATTCTGTGTTTTCCCATTCTCATGGAAGTGTAAAAACCGTTAGTAAATATATATTGAACCAGGAAGAGCACCATCGGGAAAAATCATTCAGGGAGGAATACCTTTCCCTTCTCAAAGAATTCGCGGTCGAATACGAAGAGGAGTATATCTTCAAATTTTTCGACCCGTAAACATTGCGGTGCTCTGCACCGCTATTGCCAATTAGAAAGTTTATCATAATATTTGGCTGCTATGCAGCCAGGAGGATACCCAATACTTATTCGTGGCAACGTATAGGAATATCTTGGGAAAGACGAAATTCCCCGCACAGCTACAGGGTTTCGTTTGTCCATTTTAGTATGAAGCATGGTACCCGGATCCCCTACTTCGTTTGAAAAAGTTTTTCAGAATATTGGGCTGCTCAACAACCAGATGGATACCCAATGATTCTTTTTCGTGGCAGCGCCACGGTATATCTTGGAAAAGATAATATACCCTGCACAGCTACAGAGTAGCTGAATATCAAGGTGCTCAAAACTCTACAACAAGATCATCTTGACCCACTATTGTTTTTTCAGATAGGTGAACCTTTTTTATAACTCCCTTAATGGGTGAAGTTATGGTGCTCTCCATTTTCATAGCCTCTATCACAAAAAGTGGATCATCGATCTTTACCTCATCTCCTTCATTGACTAAGATCTGGCTAAGATTACCAGGCAAGGGTGAGCCCACTTCATTTTCACTTTCCGCCTTTCTATGGGCGATCACAGTGG
>JABDJM010000019.1 GCA_013002475.1 Saprospiraceae bacterium
CTCCAATCCTGTTAACAAAATCTAAAAGTCTGTCATTATCTCCTATTAATGGGTGAGTCCCAGGATAGGTAAATTCCCCCTGCACAACCACATTCTTTTGGAACTCAAATTCAGGGGCTGTCCGCACATAGATCTGATCAAAAGGCTGAAGAGAAATGGTCCCGTCAACAGGACTGAAATTCTCATCCACCTCCACCTTTAGTACTTCGGTTTGAGTCGCCTGATCATCACCAATAACTAGTCTGGAAATATCAACCCGGCTCCGACTTGCCTGGATTTTTAAACCTCCTGCCAGTGAAAGGGCATCTCTCAGGGTAAAGCTCTTATCCCAGGCATATTCCCCTGGTGCTCGAACCTCCCCAGCTACTCTCACAAATGTCTCATCTGTAAAAGAAAGAGTGGATGGAATCCGTAACTCATCTCCGGGAGAAAGAATTACATCACTGCTTCCACCGGGACCAGCTACCACAGCCGAGAGATCCACTCTGATGTATTCCTTTTGCTGTGAGTTATTTGGCGAAGGCCGAAAGATATAAGCAAATTCCGCCGCGTCGCGGCTCAGGCCATTAGCCAAAGTCACCGCATCGCTTACCCGCAACTGTCGCTCAGAATCGAAGGGATGCTCCATTGGATTTCGAACTGCACCCGTAATATTGATCGGCAGGTCATCCTGAAAACTAGAACTCGAAAGCACTATGATCTTATCCTTGGGTTGGATCGCCAGATTCGAAGCGGAAGATCGATTGCTTAGGGCCTCCGCAAGATCCAAGCGTATCGTCCTGATCGTCTTGTCCGGATTGGTCCTTAATAAGAAAGCAATATCGGTCCTTGCTTCTTCTTTTAATAAAGCTTTGGTTGCCAGATCTGCCACCGTAGTCCCCGCATTGATCTCATACTTGGAGGGTAATTCCACCGCTCCTGTAACTTCCGCAAAGTTTTGAAAAGGAGCCGGAATCTCATTGATCAGGACTTCATCGCCGGGCATTAGATTGAAATCAACGTTCCGACGTTGTAGATCATTAAAATCCACATCAAGGATACGCTGCTCGTCATTTTCAAATCGGGTGATCTGAATATTCCCTTTATATGCACGGGTTGTCAGACCTCCTGCATAATCTATTAGGGTATTCAGATTTTCATTGGCTTTGAGTTCATACTTAAAAGGTCTGTTGACCGAACCGGAGATCCTCACCACTTTATCTGCCACACCAACAAAAATGTAATCGTTCTCATTTAAGTAGTAATCCCTGGCCACTGATGGATCAAGGAGATACTCATACAGGTCAATCGTTTTACGTACTCCCGCAGATCCGATGATCTGAATATTCCGCACTGTTCCTATGTTGCTTGGGCCGCCTGCTGCAGCTAATGCATTCACCCCTGTGTTGACTGCTGAAATAGTATAGGCCCCTGAATTGAGAACCTCTCCTACTATGTTGACCTTGATGGTTCTTGAATAACTAACTGACAATTCAAATTCCTCCGGCCTGAAGTTATAGTATTGGGCAAAGCGTCTTCTCACCAGTTCCTTTGCTTTCCCATAAGTCACTCCCTTTAAATTGATCCGGGGCATCCGGGAGGGCTTTATATATCCTTCCTTGCTTATCTCATAGGTTCCGCTTTCCTCAGAAATTCCCCAGATATCGATGGAAATGACATCCCCGACTCCGAGCACATAATCTAGGGTTGGTTTAATGTCATAACTCTCCGAGATCAACTGTACGGTATTGTTCCTATATATATGGTGTCCATAGACCTGGGCCTGAGGTAAGTCCTCATTTTGTTGCTCGATGACTTCGGTGGCAATAGCCTCTTCAACCGAAGCTCCATCTTCAACCGCTTTCTGGATCTCATCCGCAGATTCCTTTGCAAGATCTTTTGACTCCTCATCCAAGGCCTGCTCCGCCTGATCGCTAAGCTCCTCGGCTTTTTCTTCCTCTATCTCTTTGGCTATTTCTTCCAATTCCTTTTCCAACCTGGGTAATTCACTTGGGTCGAGGTTGTTGATGTCTATGCCCCGGGCCTCCAATTTTCTCAGGACCTCATCTTCTTCAAGGCCTCGTTTAGCCAGTTCCTGACGAGCGAGTTCCTCGCTGCCAGTGATCTGAGCATTTGAAAATTGGCTTATGGAGATCAGAAGAAGAGTTAGGAGGAAGTATTTCTTCATGATTAGGTGTCTGCTAAAATTAAGGGGCAAAGGTAGTAAAAATGGAATCTTGCCTGGTTATCCTAGGTTTTATCAAAGCTTAAAGGGTTAAACAGAAAAGCTTGTTATTTGCTTCGCCTTTCCTTTTCTTTGCAGCAGAAAAATTCAAAGCATGGGTGATATTCAGGATTCCGGCCAAAAAGGCTACTGCCTCTTATACTTCTTTATCTTTTTCGTCCTATTGATGGCGATGATCTTGTACCTGTACTTTTATAACGGGAAGTTCCTAAGCTAGGAAAAATACCCCTGTCCCAAATTCCTTGGGAATGAGCAAACGGAATAAATTATTCAAGTTTTCCAAGATTCTGGAATTTTCCAATGTAGTGGAGAATTTTGATCCCTCCGACTCCCTGCTAACCACCAGTCTGGGCCAGAAAAAAGACCTCAAAGGTATTTGGGCAAAGGACTTTTTTGAAAATAGTGCTCCCATCACCCTGGAACTGGCCTGCGGCCGAGGCGAATATACCCTTGCACTGGCCCGAAACTTCCCGGAGCGGAATTTCCTGGGTGTAGACATCAAGGGGGCCAGGATATTTCAGGGAGCCCGCATCGCGCTGGAGGAAAATCTAAAAAACGCAGGTTTTCTTCGTACCAGGATTGAGCTAATAGAGGGCTTTTTTGATCCCGGAGAGGTAGAAGAGATCTGGATCACTTTTCCTGACCCATTCCTGAAGTCCAAGAAAGAAAATCGCCGCCTAACTTCACTTCCCTTTCTGAGACGTTACAAGAAGCTCCTCAAACCTAATGGGTTGATCCATTTAAAGACGGACAGCGATGAGCTTTTTGAATTCACTGAAAAAACATTGAGGGAAAATCCTGAACTGGTTGTCATTGAAGAGATCAACCGGGATATTTACGCGGGTCCTCTACCAATTCCCGAGCTTGCCTTTAAGACCTATTATGAAAAAATGCACCTCGAAGCGGGAAAGAAGATCAAATACGTTCGCTTTCGACTTTTATAATTCAAGTCTCCAGTTCAGAATGGGAATGAGCCCCAACTGATCTTTTCGTTCTACACTCCGCAAATCTGGGTCATAGTAGATCCAACCTACATTTTTTCGGTTAGTCAGATTTTGAATATCCAAGGACAGGCTGCTTGATCTTTTCGTCTTGCTCGTCCGCAGATAGATCCGAAGGTCGGCTTTCCAGTATTCAGGGAATTGCAGTGCAAGGTAATTTGCATCATCCAGCACCATTGTATGGAAAATAATGGAGGAAGGAAGATCTACAGGAGTGTACCGCTGACCTCCATTCAAATGAAAGCGTAGATTCACACCAAAAGTCTTGGGCCATTTCTTTTTCCAGTTGAATTCCTTCCCAACTGTGGCATTGAGTATATAGCGGGTATCGTACCGTGAATCTTGCCATTGATTTTCTTCATTCAGGAATTCACTTTTGAACAAAGTCCCGTTAGCAAAAAAATAAAGATCCTTTCTCAGAAATTGCTGCCAGGCCAATTCCAGGCCATAATTTCTTCCCTCGCCTTCTGCTTCGAGGGGACCCTCAAATTGAAGAAAAGCTTCCTCAAAATTAAGTCCATGAAATCCCTGACCCTTAACTGAGGGGACAGGGACTTGGCTATGATACTGACCAAAAACCTCTGCTTTGATTGTGGATTTGTTTCCCAGTGTCATCTGATGTTTTAATGATACCTGGTCCGAAAGTATAAAAGGAAGATCTCCTCCTGAGTCGGCCAACAACAGAAAGGCTGCCGGAAGCTTCGCCTGGCGCCCGATAGCTAAACTTAGTTTATGATTTGTGAAGGGATCAAACTCAACCTGGGCTCTCGGCAATAATAGGCCACTTTCTTGTTCAGTAT
>JABDJM010000020.1 GCA_013002475.1 Saprospiraceae bacterium
ATCGAACAGAATCACCTGGATTCTCAGAATATGATGCCCAAAGGTGGTAATTCCCCATTGAATCCAATTCGCAATAGGCTCCCAGGGCCAGTTGGCAGCCTCCATTAAACAACTTCAACAGGGTTCGCTCAACATTTGTTGCAGAAGAAACTTCTGAGTGATGGATATTCTCCTGAATAAAACGCCTAAGACTGAGATCATTATTTCGGACCTGGAAGGCTAAAACTCCCTGAGCTGGGGCAGGGACAAACTCTTTTACATTAAGGGGTTGGACGAAAAATCCATCCATGGACAATTCCAATCTGGTGATCCCTGCAGCTGCTAAAATGATGGCATCATAATCCCCGGATCGAAGTTTGTTTAATCGGGTAGGCACATTTCCGCGAAGATTCTTAAGTACTACATCCAGGCGAAAATCCTTTATCCAGGATTTCCTTCTGTTTGAACTGGTACCGACAATCGCACCTGATTTCAGATTTAAACTTTGATTCTCAACCACGGCTGATTCGCGAATGATCAGCCAATCAGCTGGATCTGCACGGTATGAGACTCCGGCAATAACTAGGCCCTCCGGAGATTCTGTAGGCAGGTCTTTCATGGAATGAACAGCCATATCAATTTTTCCAGCCAGCAGTTCCTCCTCAATCTCTTTTGTAAAAAAACCCTTCCCCTCAATCTTGTCAAAACTCAGATCTGTAACCGCATCCCCTTTAGTCTGAACGATCTTGATCTCCACCTCTACTCCCAAAGATTCGAGCTGATCCCGGACAAAGTTGGCTTGCCACAGAGCGAGCTTGCTACCTCTTGTCCCGACAATGATCTTTTTTGGTTTCATATAGAAAAAACAAAAGAGGATGGTCAGCAATTCGGCCGGCCATCCTCTTTATATATATTATAGGTTCTATTTAAAGTCTAGAAGCTCCACATCAAATACAAGAACAGAATGGGGAGGAATCTTTCCTGCTGGTCTTGGTCCGTAGCCTAGGCTTGAAGGGATGATCAATTTTCCTTTAGCCCCTTTGGTCAAAACCGGAATGCCATCCTGCCATCCAGGAATGACCTGATTTAGTCCAAATTCAATTGGCTCTCCTCTTTCTACGGAGCTATCGAATACGGTTCCATCCAATAGTGTACCATGGTAATGAACCTTCACCTTTGAGCTTATGTCAGGATGAGTGGTGCCTGTTCCTTTTCTCTCTATCATGTAATAGACTCCCTTTTCGGTTTTTTCCAGAGTCAAGTTATTGGTCTTTGCGTAGTCCATGATCGCAGCCTCCTGCTTTGCAAGCCTTCCCTTTTCAACCGCTACCGGATCCTGAAAATCGATCAACTCAATCTCAAAAACTAATGGAGAGTTGGCTGGGATCTTAGCCCCGGCACCTCTGGTGCCATATGCAAGTGAAGAAGGGATCATGAAGGTTCCTTTACCTCCTTTTGATAATAAAGGAATTGACTCTTGCCACCCTTTGATCACTCCTCCTAATTGGAATTCAAAGGGAGATCCTCTTTCAACTGAGGAATCAAAAGTTGAACCGTCGAGCAATGTGCCGTGATAATGGGCTGTGATCAAATCGGTCTTGGCTGGGTTGCCTTGTCCGTCGCCCTCTGTTTCTATGACATAATAGATACCCGATTCTGTCATCGCGGGCTTCATTTTCTTAGAAATGGCGTATTCCAAAATTGCGTTCTTGTCCTTATCGGCCTGATTGGAAGGATTGCTAACCATTTGGTTTTTCAATCCGGATCCACATCCCGCAAGAAAAATGAATCCAACTATAAAGGTGAAAAACGAGTTCATTAAGATTTTTTTTCGTGATTTATAATGGCCGCAAAGGTATCAATTCACATCTATTTGCCAGCCCTAATCACTGTAGTAGTTTGGATCCAGCAAGGAATTTTGAAATTCTGACCAACTTCGTATCCTCGTTGAAAGATTTGTTCTATAGCCGGCATAAATTGAGCATATCTGTTGATCAATTGATTTGCCTCAGCAGTTACTGAAGGGTCCACTTTCTTGGCTTTTGTCCACATGTCTATGGCCGGCCAGGTTACGATCTGTGAGTCCCACCCTCGTCCAGGGCCACATAATGGACCGCTGGAGGCATACAATTTTCCTATAAGCATATACGGATCCCCCCAATTTTGCTTTGCCTTGGCAGCCTTCAGGGCATATTGCCGCGCCAGGCTATATCTCTTGATTTCCCCATAATAAATCTTAGCCACAACCAGATAAAATTGAGCTTGCTTCTCAGCATCAGAAGTGGCTTCTGCCTTTTCCAGATAGCAATCTGCAGCGCCCTTGGGATCGCCATCCTGCAGAAGGCTACGGCAGGTAACTGCCGGTTCAGAAGCTTTATAACAATTGTTCTTATAGGCATCGATCAACGGCTTAAGATCAGGGTCATCCAAACTGCAACCTCCCCATCTCAGTCTCCCAATGACCGAACTCAATTGATCACAATCCTGAAAGTTCAGATCCTGGAAAAGATATTTTTTCTTGTAATAATCCTGGTCATAAAAACCCTTTACAGATTCCAGATAGCCCAACCTGGTACCGACATCCTCATTGATAGTTTGCCAATCCAGACAGGTACCCTTTTCCTCACACCCGGCTATTCCTTTTTCCAATCCCATTTGGATCCTTTCAACATATTTCCTGGCTTCATCACTTGGAATTTCCTCATTGACAACCCCATTAACTAGCAAAGCGGTAAAGGGAGGTATCACAAAATCACTGGGTTTATCTCCATAGGCATCCATGGATCTTTTATAAATATTGTAGATCTCTTTCTCATCCATGCTACCCTCATAGCGATAGTAAAAGTCATAGCCCATTGATCCATACACAAATCCTTCGTCACCATAGCATTCCGCCATTTGTAAGTACAAGGTCTTGATCGAATCTACATAGATCTGTTTTTTTCCGTTATCCTCAGATTCAAGGTAAAAGCGATCAAAAAAGTAAATGCCATCCTGAAAATGATCAGGTCTTCTTCCATCAGCAGCAGGTGCCTGATCAAATACTTTTTTCCATTGTGCAAAGGCTTCCGAGACCAAAGGGGCTGCCATCTCAAAATCTTCTTTTTCTTCGTAAGCACTTATCAACCTTAGGTTATCCTTGTACAATACATGAGCTGTCATGAGTTCTTCCTGGTTTCGAAGACCATTCCAATTTTGACAAGGAGAAAGACCGGCTTGATTCACTGGTGGTGGTGGAGGTGGAGGTGGTTCATCTGGGGCAGCGATTTCTTCTACGACCTTAGGGGTACAGGCGATTAGTGTTGCAAGAAAAAGAAGTGCGGCCAATCTTCTCATGATCTCTTTTTTCTAATAGATGGTGTAAAAAAGTGATTTTGACGGATATGCAAGATAAAAAAAGCAAGAGCAGAAATACTCAAACACTGGAAAGCATAAAAAAGGGATTGGACAGTAAGTCCAATCCCTTTTCTGCTGAATCCTTTTGATTAGAACCTCAGCACGACGGTTTCTCCAATCCAGCATCCTACCTTAATGCGAGAACCTTCCTTATGACCCATCATAAAAGCAGTTTCCTTATCCGGTCTGGAGCTTCGATAACTGCTCATTCTTTTATTTGCATCAGACGCTACATTTGGATCAATTGACTTTGCGTAAGCGTACTTATCGACTGCAGCCAGAATGGCCAACCGCTGATTAAATGCATCTCCGCAAGAACGGGCGCCTTTTGCATAAAGGTCGCCGATCAACATATATGGCTTACCCCAGTTAGGTTTAAGGTCTGCTGCTTTAAGTGCCAGTTGACGGCCTTTTCCCGGACTACCTAGATTTCGACCCTGAATTGAGGCCATCCCCATATAGATCTCTGCTTTCTCTGCTGGGTCCGTTGATTTAGCTAGGGCTTCTTCATATTTTCCAATGGCACCACTATAGTCTCCATTTTCGTAAAACCTCCTGGCCACAGAGGCAGGATTATTCTTTTCATACTCAGCCTGACGTCGAGCATTCTCGGCGGCCATCATGTTTTCAAACTTGCCCTTCATTTCCTGCATATCAGCACTCCCTTGGTCGCAGCCACTTTGGACAAGCTTATTATAGACCCGTTGAATTACCTCAGAATCATTGGGTGCTGCCTGGTATTCTGGGATCAATTTGTTCTTGAAATAATCACAATCAAAAATTCCATCCTCGATAGCCTCAAATACCTCAGCAACATCAATTTTTGCTTGTTTGTAATCCTCAGCAAGATCGCTTCCGTTTGCAACCTGATAATCCGCAGCATCATTCAGCGTCTTATATACCCATCTGGCATCTTCCTTTGACATATTCCCTTCATTAAAAAGATCAACTACTACGTAGGCGTAGGGAAGGAAAATGAAATACTCAGCTTTATTGCCAGCTTCTGAAACAGAAGACTTCAAAACCTTTTCCACTTCTAGATAAGGAGATTCTAATTCATAAAACATATCAAAGCCCTGATAAGCCTTAATGGATGCCGAGGCACCATCCTTTCCATAGCAGGTCAACTCCTCCTCGTAGAGACGCATGACGGTGGCCATCATTTCCTCCTTTTCTGCTCCAGAGGCGGAAGCCATCTTATGGATCATGATCTGTCTGCCGTCCTGATAATGAGAGGCTCTTTTTCCATCAGCCGCCGGAGCAAGCTCATAAGCTTTTTTCCAGTTTTCATAGGCACCATCCAGGTTTCCTAGTTTTACCTGATCCCTATAAAGAACATGTGCTTCAAGGGCTTCGCTCTCTTTAGCAGTGTCTGTGAATTTTCCACATTGAGCCAATGAGGAAGTGCTGGCTAAAAAAGCAAATCCACCTGCCAACAAAAACAATCTAAAAACCAATTTCATCCTAATTGAATTTTCGTTTAAAAAACCAAAGATTATCGTTGAGGGTGAATCCCAACGCTAGTCTTATATAATTTTCTTTTAATGTGTCATCAGAACCAAATTGTCCTAACTCCAAATTTACATTTACATAGGAGGCTTGCTGCCTCGCTAATAGAACTGGTATACCTAGGCCAAATGTTACTCCAAGGTTCGTTAAGGAAGTATTAAGAACTTCTCGAGGGTCCTTCGTGTAACGAAATCCAGCCCGATATCGCATCCTTTTCCAATAATTTCCTACTGAGGCGATTTCAGGAATCAGTTCTGCTCCTAAATTTAATGAATAACTGGACTGTAATGGGTCTTCAGGGGCAGCATCATTCTGATAAGATGACCAATCGGCAAAAGAATAGTCAACTCCAACCCTAAATCGGTTGCGAATTTCATACATAACCCCAACTCCGAACTCCATTGGGTACACCCCCTCTCCCCTTTCATTTTTCAGGGAAAAAGTATCCAGATCACCCGTTGTGCTCAAGCGGGTTGTCAAAAGATCCTGATTTGTATTGAAATCTGATTTAGGGCCAACATGTGCTCCAAAAACTATTGCCCTTTTGGCATTATAATCATCTTCAGCTCTTTCCGGATCAGCCAAGGGCATCTTGTATAGAGCGCCAATATCCCAGAGCACACCTCTGACACTGTAAGAATTGCTGCTACTATAGCCGTAGGAATTCAAGGTGTTTGGTTTACCTTCTGCCAGTGTTTCGATATTTCCAAAAAGGTAGTTGAAGTTAAATCCAAATCCAAAATTCTTATATCGCAGGGCATTACCCCATGTAAGGGTATAGGTGCCTCCCTCTCCCGTGAAGTCGGAAATCACCTGAGTTTCATTATTCAGCTCCTCTATGGTTTGGATATTGTAACCCACCTGAGTCCTGGGAGCAAGTCCTACGGCCATTCCAAACTTTAAGGGCTTCTGCCGGCCATCCAGGACCTCATTAAGTTGATTGGTAAATTGGAAACCGAGAGCAAGGTGTGTCAGGTTTCCTGTCCACAGAGATGCTTCCTCATTTCCTTCGATCCAATTAGATCTTCGGGCATCAAATCCGATCTCAAAAGCCGTCTCGGAGAGAAAAGCGTAGGAAGCCGGATTGACAAAGTTGAGGTGATGCTGATCGGCAAAGGTGGAAGCCAATCCTCCCATACCGCTAAGGGCTGGAAAATTCCTGGTTGGGATATCTCCAAGACCAAACCTCGAAAACGGGCTATTAATCTTTGGCTGAGCGCTTCCCAAGATGGATACACTTAGGAAGGACAGTAAAAAGATTGCTTTTAATAGCTTATTCATATTTGAATCAGGATTTGATTTAGCCCCTGCAGGACCAGATTGGGGAGGACAAATATCTTTGTTTTCAAGTGCTTTGCCAAATATTGAGCATCACCGCCTGTTCCAAGGACTTTCAGGCCCGGATATGCCTTTCTGTATTGGCGGATAAATCCATCCACCTCATGGACCAATCCCCATTGAGCCCCGGCTCTAAGGCTTTGATCCGTAGTTTTCCCCAGCCAGGAGGCCTGGCTGTAAAAACGAGCCAGAGGCAGGTTTGCTGTAAACGTGTCCATAGCTTTTAACCTTGTCTGAAGCCCGGGACTGATACCTCCGCCGAGGTATTCTCCTTTTGAATTCACAAAATCATAGGTAATACAGGTCCCGGCATCAAATATCAGGGATGGTTTTCCCGGAAAAAGTCCCCAGGCGGCAATCGCTACCGCTAACCTGTCTTTTCCCAGTGTCTTGGGAGTCTTATACCGGTTTTTTATTGGAATTTGAGTTTTATGAGTTAGCTCAGTAAGGGGATAATTTGCCTTTAGCCAAGAAAGAGCTTTAGCTGGTCTCTTCCCTACTACTGAAACACATACTCCTGAAATGTCCTTTTTCCCGATAAATTGCTGAAGCCCACGGGGAGAAGCATTATTTACTACCCGTACCTGCCCGAACAACTTGCCCTTGAGAAAAAAAGCCAGTTTAGTCCGGGTATTGCCAACATCAATTACAAGATTGAACAAACGGTCGAATTAATGTTTGAAATGTCGTGTTCCAGTCATGACCATTGCAAGGCCATGCTCTTTGCAATAATCTATGCTCATAGAGTCCTTAATAGAACCTCCAGGT
>JABDJM010000039.1 GCA_013002475.1 Saprospiraceae bacterium
ACTCCATGGTTTCATCAGGAAAGGCAATTGGATTAATATCCCCTGGGTCTGTTAGGAAAGTCTCATTGTTCCAGGAAAAATTTTCGTAATCTCCTTCTGCTTCTAATATGACTGAATCTCCTTCACAAATAAGGTAGTCAGGGACCAAGAATTGAGCCACCTCATATACTTCGATAAAAGACTCCGCATATAAGGTGTCCTGGCATTCTTCATTTTCGACAATGAAAGTAACATCGTAAAATCCTGGCTCGGAGTATGTAGTCACAAGGTCCGGCTGAGTACTTGATGGTGGCATCGCTCCTGGTAACAACCATTCTGAATTGAAATTACCGGTTGAAGATTCTACCAGAGATTCCAGGACCACCTCACGGTTTTCATCACACAGGATCATCCGGTCGGCCATGATCTCAGCTTCAAGGGACGCCAGGAAAAAAGTGTCTGGAGAATTAATTGGCACAAAGCAATCCGGGTTGTTACTCTCCACCATTAAAACTGAGGGGACAAACCCATCATTGGTCGTTGTTTCAAAGGAATGCTGAAAGATATTCGCAATAAGAGAATCTGCGTTCTGCACATTTCCATCTCCAAAAAACACAGTCATGTCATATGGCCTGTCGGAACTTACTTCAACGGTGATCTCAGCTGGAACGCAAAAATCATCTATCAAAAAATCAACCTGTCCCCCTGGACCATTTACAGAAACAGCCTCCTGAAGAAGAAGTGTATCTGTGCATCCCGGATTGACTCCCACCGCCACCAATGAAACATCATAGGTCCCCGTATTTGTATAAATATGAGAGGCTTGTTCACTGTCTGATTCGCCGGTATCATCTCCAAAATTCCAAACGTAACTAACTCCGTTGATTGATTCATTCACAAATTTTACCGGGGAAGGAACGCAGCTTGAATAGGTTGAGACAACAGAAAAGAGAGATTCAATAGGCTGAATAAAAACCGAATCGCAGTGCGTGTCAATGCAAGACGCATCCTGTATTGTCAGACAAACTTCATACTCTCCATCCTGAAAATTATGTTCCGGAGCAAACTCCGAAGACGTAGATCCGTCTCCGAATTCCCAGGAATAAGTCAGACCTGTGCCGAGGCTTAAATTATTGAAAACTATATCCACGGCTTCACAGCCGAACAACAAGCCATTGAAATAAGCTACCGGAGCATCCTCGTTGAAACCTACACTTTGGATAATAGAATCCCGGCATCCCCAACTATCTTCAACCGTTAATTGTATCGGAAAGATGCCAACTGTATCTAAATTGAATTGGAAATTTTCTCCAGTGCCCTGGATCTCACCGTTTAAAAAGCTCCACTCGTACACCAGATTTTCTGCAAATGGGTTTGAACTATTGTCTTCAAGCACAACTGTAAAGGGAACACAATTGCCGATCACCTGATGTTGGAATCCAATAACAGGTGAATTAACCAAGATATCCTCTAAAATATAGGTGTTAAAGCATCCTTTTTGATTTTCTACTTCCAGTTGAATAGAATAAGTCCCAGGAGTTTCGAAATTTATTTGGGGTGCGGCTGTATTTCCTTGAGAAAGGGTCCCACCATTAGGCAAGGACCAGGTATAAGCCACCGCTCCAACGGAAGCATCTACAGGGTTGACAGTGGCGGGTGCACAAAGCTCGGTTGACGCTAATGAAAACAAAGCAACAGGTTCCTCAACCTCTATCATAGCTGTGGCAGTATCAGAACAGCCGGTCATAAAATTGTAAGCTATTAGGGTCAAAGTATACTCCCCAAGACCAGGGTATAAATACTGAGTTGTATCCATGCTTGAAGTATCCGTGGAGTCCCCGACTACCCCAAAATCCCAAGCGACTGAATCAGCCTCAATGGAAGTATTATTAAAAGTCACCCAGGTAGCTGTATCGCAGGAATAAGAAACATTAAACCTGGCAACAGGGGGTTCTACACAAAGTGGGCCCAGAGAAATTTGGTCAAAACAGCCAAACTGGGCAACGGATAGTGTTGGCATAAAACAGCCTATTTCGGGGTATTCATAGGTTGGATCTGGGACAAAATCCTCTGGTGATCCATCACCCTGAAAATCCCAAATCCAGGTATCCACACTCCCCTGGGAAAGATCTGTAAATGAAAAATTTGTGCTGGCGCAGCCAATCGGTGGATCAAAGCTAAAGTTGGCAAGCGGAGCTTCTCCGGCACACCAGGCGTTAGTGATCGTTTCCTGAAGTTGGCAGCCATCTGCATTTTCAATAGTAGCCTGCACATCGTAACAACCCACAGAATTCAAGGTGAAGCTTGGGTTTGTCTGACCACTCTGAAAAACCAACAATCCCCCACCGTCAAAAACCTGCCAATCAATAAGAGTTATAGGTTCAAAGCTTTGGATAGCAGGATCCATAGAAACCTGCAAAGGAATACAACCAAGAGATCCAAAGCTTCCCAGTTGCATGGTTATGGGTTGGACCTGAATCAAACCCACATCCAAAATAGTTTCACAACCCAACATATCGGTCACTGATAAGGTCACATCATATTCGCCATAGCTTGAATATGAATGGATAGCCACCGTATTTGTGCTGGTGTTTCCATCTCCAAAATCCCACAGATAGGAAAAGTTCGGATTAGGAACTACAGAAAAACTAGATTGATGAGGAAGTTCACAACCGGTAGGATTGGTAAAATTAGTGATGATATTTGCAGGGTTAATTTCTTCAAAACAAACTTGCTGGCTAAGCGATTTTGTACAGTTCCCTACTGTTCGGGTGAGGGTAACATCAAAACATCCAAAACCTGGAAAAGTATGCACAGGATTGCTCACCATGCTCGTCATTCCATCCCCAAAATCCCAACTGATCAAATCGGGAACTCCTCCCGATTCATCCAGGAAACTTACTACTGGCAGTGTACAGTCACCTGACCTAAGGAAATTGAAATCCAGAGGAAAAAGCTCCTCTACTTGCTCGTCCAGTATATTAACAACAGAGCATCCTGAAGCAGGATCCAATGCGGTTACTACTATTTCAAATGGGCCACTGGTACTATAGTTTGTTGTCGGCGGTGTAAAACCGATAAATGTGTTTCCATTACCCAGATCCCAATTGTAAGTCAAAGCAGGATCACCATTATTCTGAAAATCCACGAGGAACGGTGGCTCACAATCATCATAAGGAAGTATTTGCACATCTACCACGGGTTCCTCCTCCACCTGAATATAATTAGGAATAGTAAGGTTTGCTGTGCAGCCATTCGCATCCTCCACAATAAGGGTTACCTGAAAATTTCCAGTACTGTTATAGGTGCAAGGGATGACTTCCTGAGGACTTGCAATTACCACACCGCAGGAGCCACCAAAATCCCAAATGACCTGAGACAAGGCTGCACTACCCGGGATTGATTGGCTGGTAAAATCTACGCTAAAGGGAGGGCAACCAATTGTATTATTGGCTGAGAATTCCGCCGTGGGATTGGTAAAAACCTCAATAAAATTATTTCTGCACCGGGTGTCTGATTGCCCTGAAGAATTGGTAGCAGTCAGGCAAATATCATAAAGTCCCGATTGGGTAAGCAGTATGGATGGATTTTGTTCATCTGAAAAAAAGTTTCCATTGTTAGTCCAACTCCAGCTCGTGATTGCCCCTCCTGATGAATTTGATTGATCAGAAAACAGCACAGCAATTGGGCTACAGCCTGAAGTCATGTTGCTGGAGAAATCAGCATTCACCTGAGCAATCAATGGCAAGGCCCCAAAAAAGGACAGTATGAAAATCAGAATGGGATTAAAAGAATGGTTCATTCTTTTTGGGGCTGCTGGTCGGTTAATGGTTTAGCTAAGTTCACAAAATCCGGGTGTATTATTCGACGAATAATTTTTAAAATTGGTTGCACCTAAAACAAAAATATGGGTCCCTCCCTTTCGGGAGGAGACCCAATGCAAAACGACAATATATCTTTAGCGGATCAGGGTGATATCCCCTGCCTTATAAAATGTTGTCCCGTCTATTGGACAAATGGATTCAATTATATAGGCATAAACCCCTGGTGGCAAACTTTTTCCTCCATAACTTCCATTCCATCCCTGCCCCATGTCTGTAGTGTTAAAAACTTCCGCTCCCCAGCGATCAAATACTCGCCAGGAGGTGAAATTTCCTATAAAAGCACTGTAGACAAAAATCTCATCATTTCGTCCATCCTGATTGGGTGAGAATGCATTTGGAACTGTAAATAGATCCCCATTACAGCGAGTTCTAACTTTGAACTCAATATCCTCAGTGGTTGAGCAGCCTGTCAAGGGATCAAATATTTCAACACTGAAAGTTTTTTCATCTGTCAGGGACACATAGGGGTCTGGGCAATCGGCACAAGAAAGACCATCTGCAGGCGACCATTCGAAAGTATATCCCTGGGTGGAATCTACTGATGGAAGGATTTGAAAGCTTACTTCCGGAACCAAGGTTATACTTTCCGGGTATCCAAATACTGGCGAATGGATCACCTCTACGCTTACGTAAGCGGTGTCAGAATCACAACCATTAAGCACACCAACAAGGGTGATTTCCTCTGATTCCCTTGGCACTAGTGGCAATGCAGTTCCGGTACCTATTATATTCTCGTCATTATCATACCATAATAGGTCCTCAGCAAGGCCCTCTCCTGTAAGCTCAATTGTGTCACCAAGACATACCAGGCCACCCTCAGCAAACACCTCCGCACTTGTTAAAACTTCAACCAGGAGCGAGTCTCTGTTTTGACATACTCCATCATCCACAGTTAGAAAAAACATGGTGGTTTCAGTTGGATTGACTTGAGTTTGAAAATCATTTGGCTGGGAAGCTAAATCTGCAGGGCTCCAACTTGCCTGCCCTGTTCCAGTACCAATCAATTCTGTGCCTTCATTGATGCAGGCAACCTCATCCCCTCCTGCTTCAACAGGCATAGGTTCCTGCACAACCACTTCCACGGAGTCATGGATCGTACATCCATTTTCTGACAGGACCTGAACAAAATACAAGGCGTTAGTATCCGGAGAAACCTGAATTTCAGGACAATCGTCACAGGCCAGGAATTCTTCAGAAGTCCATTGAGGAGAAGTCCCGTAATCAACGTTTAAACTGACACTATCTCCTTTGCAGATAACCGGATCATCCGTTACGAATTCTCGGGAATCATCGATTATATCCACCGTAACACTATCAATTGACTTACATCCATCCACATTAGTTACCTCCACTTGGTACGTTGTCAACCCTTCAGGTGAAGCAAGTGGATTGGGACAATTTTGATAACAACTCAGGCCATCTTCATCTGTACTCCAGGCTATGCTTACCAGGCTTTGATCAATCTCGAGGTTTAATTGAACACCTTCATTAACACAGGCGAATGTATCCTGGCCGAGATCGATTACTGCAGCCACCGCATTTCTAACATAGACTTCATATTCTTCGACGGTTTCGCAACCATTTCCATCAATGACTGACAACATATAAGTTGTGGTTACTGTTGGACTTGCATTCGTAATCAGGCAATCCGTGCAATCAACCGGACCTCCAGTCCAGCTCACCGAGCCTCCGGGCTCTCCGCTAAGAAGGGTTCCTTCCAGAAGAGCAACTTCCCCAACACAAACATTTGTCTCTCCAACAATTTCAGCCTCTGGCAAACCAAATGTTTCTATGCTCAGACTTGTGGAATCCGTACAACCGATTTCGGTTTTAACGGTAAGATTGACATTTACCACAGACACCGAATCAAAAACTTCAACCGGATTTTGATCAGAGCTTGTATTC
>JABDJM010000045.1 GCA_013002475.1 Saprospiraceae bacterium
TTACTCTGAGATTTCCTGTGCTCAAGAAGTTGGTCCAAATAGTCCAAAAAGGTCGGGTTGCCAAAAAGAGCCTCATCTTCCGTCCTGACCAAATCAATAAACTGATAATAGGACTCTTCCATTTGCAGGGGAGCGTTTTGATTTAGCCTAAGTGGCTTTTCCCAGGGAAAGTTAAAAAGCTGCAGAGCCTTCCAGGACTGGATCTCGGATTCTACAAGAGAAAAAACTATTGAATTGATCCCATCTTGTTGGTTTAATTCCTCCAGCCACTTTGAAGTATTTTGATCCAGGAATGCTGTGAATGAATCTCCGGAAGATTCCAGCATGATCTTATTGGCAGTATTCTGAATTTCAGATCTTGAAAAGTAAATCTTTGATAAAACCCGGTTTGCCGAAGTAAATTGACCGCCAAAACTCAGGCTGCTTTCGATCGAATTCCTATCGACCGAAACAACCGTTGTTGCGCCTGGCTCCAGAACAACAGGTATTTTTTTGCCATCAATGATCAAGTCTGCAATTGTCTCACTCTGGATTTCCAAAGGATGAGAAAAGTTTCCCTCCGAATCCAATGTCAGGGATACCCTCTTCTTTTTCATTTGAAGTTGGTCTGTCAGGATTTCAAGGAAAGCACCCCTGGTTGAGCCTCCTAAAATTTGACCACTTAATCTCCCCTCAAGATTGTTTTCCGTTAGTCTGTAGTTATCCGTAAGATTTGGAAGTGGACCTGAAAGAATGGCTGTGTTGTTTATGTCAGGTATTGAGGGTGGCTCAATGATGGGTGGCTCCTCTCCAAAAAGGAGGTTCACGTCGATACTTGAAAGGATCTGAGGTGACCGAAGATGTATTCCTTCGATTGCAGTGAGGTTTAAGTCATCATCTTCCATCACCAGGGAACGATATTCTCCTGCATCCTGAATGGCAGACATGCGTTCTTTTATTTCAAACCCAGGCAGGTCTGAATTCCAGTAATAATTTTTCGCTAATTGAAAGGCAAGCACCTTTCCGTGTAGAAGATCTACCAAACGTTCAGGAGTTGTTGAACTTATCCCTACCAGACCGGCTTCATTTGCATAGCCAACAATTCCCTCTCCGGTTTTAACTTTCATCCACCTGCCTTCAACAAACTCATTTTCTATCTGAATTGATGAACGTATTTCTGAATAGTCCTTCAAATCCTTTACAAAACTCCCCCTTCCAAGGTTTGCCAAAACTGGAGATTGATCTGGGTGAGCAAGCACAAGCATCTGTGGAGCAACGACCTCAAGTTCTGAAAACTGCTTTACCAATGCTTCTCTTTGTGAAGGAGACTCCTTCCACAATTGGGAAAGCCTATCCAGAAAATTCCGGTAATTCTCAGATGAAAGCATCTCCACATTGTTCAACATGACCCTGGACAAAAAACTGAAAAAATATGCTGGCAGCTGGTTAGTATAATCTCTGCCGGTCATAGCAGTTTTGACAAAAGGATATCTCAAAAGTTCGTATGCCCTCCAATAATCCAAATCTGTTTTTATAAACTGTCGGGTTGCAAGAGGAAGGTCTCTACCCCTTGACCAGGTTTCGAAATACCGTAGTTTGGTTTGATACACTCTTTCCAGATAGGTCAGATATGCTGATGGTTCCCTTTCTACGATCTCCTGATTGAGCACCTCTTCAGAAAATTCCCGGAAAGCCAAAGTGGCATCAAAAAACCATTTGTTCTGGTTCGCCCCAGTTCCGGAAAAGGAGATGTTTTGAGCTGGGTTCAATGCATCAAATGTGATATTAAGAGAGTCCCCAGGGAAAATAAGTAATGGAATTACAGTCCTTAGATATAGGATCTCAGCATTCAGGGGTTCAGTAAGCATAAACTGAGTGCCGAATCGATTGGCCTCATTCAGCTTGATCTCAAACTGGATCTCCTCATAACTGATCAGATCCTTATGGAAATGGAAGGAAATGTCTTCTGAATAGGCACTGGTTACCGTCCCATAAACCTGGGTAAGACTTCCCTGGCCCTCCAGGCTCTTTCCCCAACAGAGGGAGAAAAGGATCAAAAGGAGGATGTGTGTATTTTTCAAAGTCATAGAACCAGTATTAATACGCCAAAAGCGCACTAATATTTCAGGGTTCCAAATGAACCCCGGATCTCGACATGCTCACCTTCGGCTTCTTCAACCCGGCCGATCACCTTCGCTTCCACTCCAAAGGTTTCTGAAAGCTGGATCAAATCGTGAGCATCAGATTCTGAAAGGTATATCTCTAATCGATGGCCCATATTGAAGACCTGGTACATCTCTTTCCAGTTACAATTACTCTCTTCCTTTATCATCTCAAATAAGTGAGGAACAGTAAAGAGATTATCCTTGATCACCCGTTTATTATTGATAAACTTTTTGACCTTGGTCTGCCCACCCCCGGTGCAATGGATCATTCCATGGATTTTGGATCTGTTCCCCCTCAGATAACTTGAAAGGATAGGCATATAAGTTCTCGTCGGAGACAGGAGCAATTTCCCAACATCAGTATGCAGGTTATCGATGGTAATTGAATCGGTCAGTTTTTGCAAACCAACATATACCACTTCCAGAGGCGTATTTGGATCAAAGGATTCAGGATAACTTTCTGCATAGGCGAAATTTAGAACATCGTGTCTCGCAGAAGTTAACCCATTGCTCCCCATCCCACCATTATACTCATCTTCATAAATGGCTTTTCCATAACTTGAAAGGCCAACTATAACATCTCCCGCCTGAATATCATTAATGATAAGATCCTTACGCTTCATTCTTGCAAAAGCAGTATAGCCTACGTCCAAGGTCCGGACGATATCTCCAACATCAGCAGTTTCACCTCCAGCTAAAATGACTTTCGGTCCATAAGGTTCTAACCGATTGATAAACTCGTTGGCTCCATTGATAATCTCTGAGATCACCTCACCTGGGATCAGATGCTTATTACGTCCGATTGTAGAGGAAATGATAATATTGTCCACACAGCCCACACAGGCCATATCATCAAGATTCATGACCATGGCATCCTGAACGATGCCTTTCCAAACCGAAATGTCACCGGTTTCTTTCCAGTAGAGATAGGCCAGGCTGGTTTTTGTGCCAGCGGTATCCGCATGCATGATATTGCAGTATTCGGGATCACCAGCGACAATGTCGGGAAGGATCTTACAAAAGGCTGTTGGATACAAACCTTTATCCAAATTTTTTATCGCTGCATGTACTTCGTCCTTGGTTGCAGAAACCCCCCGGAGGTCATAATTATATTGTTCTTGCATATGGGCCCGCTTTGACATCAAAGGTAATTCTATTGCAGGCATTTCCATAAAAAAAGAAAGCCACGCCTAAGCGCAGCTCAATCAGTTTAAGGGATTTGGCTTTCAAACGAAAACCTAGGGATTATAATGGAATTATAATTTGTTGGTTTTTTGAGGTTATTAGCAAATAGGGTCTTTCGTTTTATCTTCCTCTCAGTATGCAAAACCCGGGCCATTTCCCAGGCTCAAATGAATAACAAGCTGCGTTGGAGTTTTTTTTGGCTATTTTTCCAATCAGAAAAGGGAGCATATGAAAAAGATCGCATTACACTGGCAAATCATCATTGGGATGGTTGCGGGGCTTTTGTTCGGATATATTTTCCTCATAGCCGGAGGTAGCAAGCAATTTGTAACGGATTGGATAAGCCCTATTGGTGTCATTTTCATTAATCTGCTCAAGCTGATCGCGATCCCACTTATTATTGCCTCCCTGATCAAAGGGATCGCTGATCTTGGTGATATTAACAAGTTTTCACGGATAGGCGGTCGTACCATCGCCATTTACCTGGCCACCACACTTATCGCAACCACAATCGGCCTGGCATTGGTCCATGTGGTTCACCCTGGGGTTGGTATCGATCAGACTACCGTTGAGCAGATGGCCGAAGCTAATGCCGGTACCGCTGCTTCAAAAATTCTAGCAGCTGGGGACGCTGCAGATAGAGGCCCCTTGCAGTTTGTCGTAGATCTAGTTCCAGATAACATTTTTGGCTCTCTTACCTCAAACAGCAACATGCTCCAGGTCATTTTCTTCGTGATCTTCTTTGGAGTTTGTCTACTCTTAATTGAGGAGAAGCAGGCCAAACCTGTAAAGGATTTTATCAATGGACTTAATGATGTGGTGTTAAAAATGGTGGACCTGATCATGTTGGTGGCCCCATATGCTGTTTTTGCTCTGATGGCCTCTCTTGTGGTCACTACAGAAAATCCAGACCTTTTTGTGGCCCTGGCTAAATATGCCGTGACCATCGTGGTAGGCCTCGCCCTGCTCATTGGAGTATATACCATTTTGGTAAAAACTTTCACCGGAATGAATCCAGGCAAATTTTTTAGCGGCATCGGGCCTGCGCAGCTGGTTGCCTTTTCCACAAGTAGTAGTGCAGCTACGCTGCCAGTAACAATGGAAAGAGTTGAGGAGCATCTCGGTGTCCAAAAGGAAGTTACTTCATTTGTATGCCCCGTCGGTGCGACCATTAATATGGATGGAACAAGCCTTTATCAGGCTGTAGCCGCGGTTTTTATCACTGAGGTTGTTGGATTCGATCTCGAATTCACAGATCTCCTTACCATTTTGGTGACTGCGACTCTTGCTTCCATTGGCTCTGCCGCTGTCCCTAGTGCCGGGATCGTCATGTTGGTCATCGTGCTGGAGGCTATTGGATTACCAGCTGATAAACTTGCCATTGGTATCGCTCTGGTTTTCGCAGTAGACAGACCGCTGGATATGCTAAGGACCGTAATTAATGTAACCGGCGATGCAACAGTTTCTATGATGGTGGCCAAAAGTGTTGGCAAATTGGGACCACCGGATGTCAAAAACTGGGACGACCATTACCAGGCACCCACCTGATCTTAAATTCTTTTTAACGGATCAGGGCATAATAATTGACCCCATCTGATTGTTTGTTTTTTAAACCTTATTAGATGAAGGCCTTATCCCTTGTGTTATCCCTCATATTTTCGATATCCCTCTCTGGCCAGGATTACCTGGAGATATTTGAGGAGCCTCGAAATGACGGAAGCCTTGATCTATTGGCCTTGAATCATGGGCCGGTTCCCCTAACCCTTGAGGTAGATTTCAACACCTTAAGAAATCTTAAGGCAGATGTTTCCCTACCCCATCAGATTGTCATCCCTACCGGAGCTGAACCAACCCGGCTAATGGGTCTAAGAGTTACAGATCGCAGAAAGAGTCCGGAATATGATTTCCGTTTTGAATATGCTATGGGAGATATCAATGCAGAACATGATGACTCCTATGTGTATACACTCCCATACAAGAAAGGAACCTCCCATCTGGTCCATCAGGGATATCATGGACGATACTCTCATAAGAATGCCTATGCTATAGACTTTTCTATGCCTGTGGGTACTGAAGTATATGCAGCTCGCGGTGGAGTCGTAGCCAACATTAAGGAGGACTCTAACACAGGGTGTAAAAACCCCAGTTGCCAAGGAAAGGCTAATTACCTGGTAATAGGTCACGATGACGGAAGCTTCAGTAATTATGTCCATTTAAAATACAATGGCATCCTTGTTGAGGTTGGGGAAAGAGTTGAACAAGGTCAATTGGTGGCCTTGAGCGGAAATACGGGTTGGAGT
>JABDJM010000059.1 GCA_013002475.1 Saprospiraceae bacterium
GTATATGACAAGCTATTCAAGGCTAAAAGAAGACCGTCCCTGGGAAAATAGCTTCCCGGAAAGGAAATGGCTTTATCAAACTCCGATGGATATTTTGATAAAAGCCTCCAACGGAGCCTCAGACTTCGGAAATAAATTTGGGCAACCATTAATCAATGGTTCTTTACTAACTTTTGAGCATCAGGAAGGACAGGATCTGCTGGGTTTTGATAAAGTCATCATGTTGGCTGGTGGGGTTGGATATGGAAAGGCTGAACAAGCCCAGAAGGATACTCCACGCATAGATGACCAGATTGTTATTCTGGGAGGTGACAACTACAGAATTGGAATGGGAGGCGCTGCCGTTTCTTCTGCTGACACGGGAGAACTGGCTTCCGGCTTGGAGCTGAACGCAGTTCAGCGATCAAACCCTGAAATGCAAAAGCGTGCCGCTAATGCGGTTAGGGCCTTTGTTGAACATGATGTGAATCCCATCGTCTCAATTCATGATCATGGCGCAGGTGGTCACTTGAATTGTCTGTCAGAACTTGTTGAAGAAACAGGGGGAGAGGTACTGCTAAATGCCTTGCCGATCGGTGATCCTACTCTTTCTGCTAAAGAAATTATTGGCAATGAGTCTCAGGAAAGGATGGGGCTGGTGATCGCGGAAAAAGATTTGGCCCTGCTTGAGCGAGTCGCGGAGCGCGAGCGATCTCCAATGTACAAAGTTGGGAAGGTAACGGGTGATCATCGATTTGTCTTCAAGTCTAAAAACGGAGGAGCTAACCCGATGGACATGGAGCTTGCTGACATGTTTGGGAACAGCCCAAAAACGATCATGAAAGATGATCATAGAGCCAGAGACTTCATGCCTGTTCAATATGAGGATACAAAGGCCCAGGAATATATCCGTGATGTGTTGAGGCTGGAAGCTGTGGCATGCAAGGATTGGTTGACGAACAAAGTTGATCGTTGTGTTGGCGGCTTGGTGGCCATTCAACAATGTGCGGGCCCTCTGCAGCTTCCGCTTAACAACTGTGGAGTGATGGCCTTTGATTATAAAAATCATGATGGCATTGCCACGGCCATGGGGCATGCCCCGGTAGCGGGTTTGATCGATGCCGCTGCAGGAGCAAAAAATGCCATTGCCGAATCCCTCACCAATATCATTTGGGCACCCCTAAAAGATGGCCTGAGTTCGGTATCCCTTTCTGCAAATTGGATGTGGCCTTGCAAAAACGATGGAGAGGACGCAAGACTATATGATGCGGTAAAAGCCGTATCGGAATTTTCCATCAATTTGGGGATCAATGTACCAACAGGAAAAGACTCTCTGTCTATGGCCCAAAAATACCCGGACAAAACGGTCCTGGCACCTGGGACGGTGGTCATTAGTGCAGTGGGCCATTGTGAAGATTTTACCAAGGTGGTAAGCCCGGTATTCAAAAAAGAGGGCGGCTCAATTTACTACCTCAATCTTTCTCAAGACCAACACAAGCTGGGTGGTTCTTCCTTTTCCCAGATTCGAAACGCTGTTGGACATGAGGTTCCCACGATAAAAGATGACAAAGCTTTCGCCAGGATATTTGATGCAATTCAGTTGGCTATTAAAAATGATTTCGTTGCAGCAGGACATGATATATCGGCAGGAGGCTTGCTTACTTGTCTTCTGGAAATGTGTTTTTCAGAAACAAACCTGGGAGCGGATATTGACCTCTCCCAATTGCAAGGAGAAACTATCCCGACTCTATTCTCAGAAAATTCAGGGGTGATTGTTCAGGCCAGTGATGAGAGATTGGAGGAGTTTTTTGTGGCGAAGGAAATTCCCTTTTTGAAAATTGGACAAACACAAGAAGGAGATACTCTTACAGTGAAAAAAGATAATTGGGAGGAAGGATTCAATATTCCAGAGCTAAGAGATGTTTGGTTCGAAACAAGTTTTCTACTCGACCAAAAACAGACGGCCAACGGTCTGGCAAAGGATCGGTACAAGAATTATAAAGAACAAGCTCTGCACTACCGTTTCCCTGAGCAGTTCACGGGCCAGATTGAACCCTTTGAGATCATTAACAAAAAACCCAAAGCAGCAATCCTCCGTGAAAAGGGTTCCAATTCAGAGCGGGAAATGGCAAACGCTTTGTATCGGGCTGGATTTGAAGTGAAGGATGTGCATATGACGGATCTTATCTCAGGACGAGAAGATCTTTCAGAGATACAATTCCTGGGAGCAGTAGGAGGCTTTTCCAATTCTGATGTTTTAGGCTCTGCCAAAGGATGGGCGGGATCGATCAAATACAACCCAAAAGCAAAAGAAGCCTTTGATCGCTTTTTTACCAGGCAGGATACCTTGTCCATAGGAATATGCAATGGTTGTCAGTTGTTCCTTGAATTGGATCTGATCAATCCTGATCATGAGCAGTTATCAAAGATGACTTTTAATGACTCCCATAAGCATGAAAGTAATTTTACTTCCGTAGATGTCCTTGACAATAATTCAGTGATGCTTTCCGGTCTTGCGGGTACCAGGCTTGGTGTTTGGATCTCACATGGAGAAGGCAAGTACAAACTTCCGATGCCAAAAGACAAATATCAAATCGCGGCTACTTATGGGTATGAGGGCTATCCTGCAAACCCCAATGGCAGTGATTATAACGTGGCCATGCTGGCAAGCGATGATGGCCGGCATTTAGTAACCATGCCGCATATTGAGCGAAGCTTTTTTTCCTGGAACTGGCCGCATTATGACAGGGGTAGGGGAGATAAAGTTAGTCCCTGGGCCGAAGCTTTTGTATCCGCCAGGAAATGGTATTAGAAAAGGCTCTATGCTCTATGCTCTGAGCTTTGGGCAATGAGCAATCCTGCGGTAGGCAGGCGGCTTCTCCTTACAGCTTCCCAACCACCCTCCTACCATTTAACGACTATCTGCCTTTATTAATTCCGGGCTGATCCCTTTTCTTGGTGTTCTATGTGCCTGCCTACCGGCAAAGGCAGGCCTTTGTGGCTGAAAAAGATTACGCCCCTCTGGGGCTGGAATCGCGTTGGATATTGTGTCTATAAAAATTGCGCCCCTCTGGGGCTTAATTGGCGATGGACTGTTTGAATTGCAGGTGATAAGAAGGAGATACTGAGCAACCGGTCTCCTGACCGCTTTGCGAAATACATTCCGTACTCAGCAACCTGCCTGCCGGTCTCCGGCGGCCAAAGCCTTTGGCGACGTCACGCAGGCAGGTCCTGCCAGGCTTACTGATCCCTTCATTGGAAATTGTTAGAAATGTCAAATTCCCTCTTCCCTGATCACCTCAAACTCTGCAAATAACTCCTCAGTGTACCATCCGAGTTCTCGGGTTTTTCGGATTACATCAACGTGTATTGGGTTACGGTAGGCAAAATTATACATGGCCTCCCGATTTTCCCAAAGGCTGATTGTGGCTTGCTCCACAATAGGCCACTCACCAATTCCTTTTGAATAGATGAGCCCTGGTGCAGATTCAATTGAGCGACTCACTTCAGGGACATTTTTCCAAAAGCGGATCATCTTCCTTTTGCTAATGCTTGCCCTGGTCAATACGGCGATCCGATTGCCTTCCACATAATTGCCATTCATTGCAAAAGGTTGCTGGCTATCCCATTCACCGTGGGCCTTTGTAGCCTTTAGATATAAATGTTTCTGCTTGTCAGATCTTTTGCGGAAGGGTAGGTATGCGTTGCTTGAAAAAAAAAGTTCGGCATCCCGAACTGATGTCCAGATCCCAAAGAAGGCATAAGTGCTAAAATCCGGCTGAATCGAAAACCCACTCCCTGATCCGGATCCCATCATTTTGTAAAACTCTAATCCGGGGACCTTCCTCAAACGGGCATGGGCAAATTGCATCTGCCCGAAAGCCCAGAGCTTCGCCGCTCCGCAATAATTAAAAAGACTGACTGTTGTAATTTGCTCCAAGGAAAGATAATTGGCTGCCTTAAAGGTATGGATGTGACAAATTTCACCAAAAAGAAAGTACATTAATTCAAATCTTTGACCAGTGGAAGAAATATCAAATTGGTTTCTTGACTTAAGTCCTATCTGGCAGGCTTTCTGGGCCACCATGTTTACCTGGGGAGTCACTGCCCTTGGAGCGGCCTTCGTTTTCTTTTTTAAAGAGGTGAACCAAAAGATTCTGGATGCCATGATGGGATTTGCGGCCGGGGTGATGCTGGCCGCTAGTTATTGGTCTTTGCTGGCTCCGGCAATCGAAATGAGTGAGCTAACAAGCTCCTTACCCAAATGGGCCCCTCCGCTTATTGGGTTCCTTTCTGGTGGAATCTTTCTTTCAATAACCGATAAGGTCATTCCTCACCTTCATCCAGGATTTAAGATGGAACAGGCCGAAGGGCCAAAGACCCAATGGAAAAGAAAGATCTTACTTGTTCTTGCAATAACTCTTCATAACATCCCTGAGGGATTAGCCATAGGAGTTGCTTTTGGTGCGGTTGCTTATGGTTTGGAAAGCGCAACGATCGGTGCCGCAATCGCTTTGGCGATAGGAATTGGCCTTCAGAATTTCCCGGAAGGGGCAGCCGTATCCCTACCGCTTAGACGAGACGGGATGGGCCGAGGCAGATCTTTTTTCTGGGGGCAACTCTCTGCTGCTGTCGAACCCATTGCCGCTGTAATTGGGGCGGCACTTGTGATGACCATGCAACCCATCCTTCCATACGCTTTGGCCTTTGCAGCAGGCGCTATGATCTTTGTGGTAATGGAAGAACTGATCCCGGAAGCTCATCGAAAGGGTAGTGCGGATCTGGTAGCCTATGCCACACTTATCGGTTTTAGCTTGATGATGACCCTGGATGTTGCCCTGGGTTGATCAAAATTCCAGAGCGAACTTTACATTCCAGGTTCTTTCCAACTGGAGAGTTTCAGTGCCCACAACTTCATTCCCGGAAGTTGTTCCCTGCCCAGGTATCTTATAAATGTATTGAAGGAACTTGACGTTTTTATGGTCTGTAAGATTGAAACAGCTCAAGCCAATGGTTCCTTTTGTTTTTCCCAGGGGAAAGGTGAAATCTGCTCCGACATCCAATCTATGATAATCGGGTAGCCTTTCGATAAGAGAAGCTGGGTCTGCATCGTTGATCAATACCTCCATGTTGAGTTTGGAAATATCGGTGTAGGGTCTTCCGCTTGCAAAAACATAGGAGGCAAAAAATGTAAATGGTTTAACCTCAAACTGGTTGCTCCATTTTACCTGATGACGACTATCATTGGCGGATGGGAAGGGACTGTTCTGATAGATCTTCTCAAACTGGTTCGTGGATTTCGACAAAGTATTAGCAAGTGAACTTTGGTAAGGTCCATCCAGATACTGTAGTGCCAGGTCCATGCCTCTGACTTTTCCAGTGCCTCGGAAGATCTGAAAATCATTGACACCCATCGGGGTCACATTATCTCTTTCAATTCCCAACTTTCGACTGCTAAATTCCAAGACTCCTTCAGAATCTTTTATATAAAACTCGGCATCCAAATTGAAGCGGGAAAAATACAGCGACCCCCCTAGCATAAAATTGTTTGATCGCCCAACAGGAAGAATGCCATGTTCTGCCAGGATAAGGTATTCACTAGTTTGACCCAAACGATCCTGAAAGGTGATCTCCCTGACAAACTGCGCTTTGCGGCTAACAGATCCTTTGAAGCTTAAATGATCACCTATGAAGTATTTCGCTTGAAGCTGTGGCAAAGCAAACCAGGTGTCGCGAAAATTTGTAAAGCGACTTCCCAGACTTAACTGTAACTCCGGGATCGGTTCGATGTGCACCTCTCCAAAGAGGGTAGTTTCATTTCCAGAGATGGTCCGGTCCAGGGCCGAGACGCCGAAGGCGTCGATGTCCAATTTGGTCTCATGCTGGACCATGTCAAGACCGACCGAAGTTCCCCATTTGTTCCCATTAAAGGATGCCTGGAATTTTTGTCCTCTATCCTGAACAGTATTATCTGTTGTGATATTGAAAGCTTCTCGGGAGCCACCTGTCGCAGTATCCAGGTCAAGATCAGAGACCAAGGCATTATTGGTTTCGTAATCGCTGAAATAGGTCGTTCCGCGAAGAGTCCAGTTTCCTAACTGGTATGAAGCTGACAGGCTGCCACCCAAATTGTCCCAGCTGTTTATGTGGGAAAAAAGTTCTTTTCCGAACTTAATATCCTGATCGTCTCCGATCCTGAATTCTGTGGTGTATTGGTTGTCATACAAGTCGTGACTTCCAAAAAGATTTCCTTCTATTCGAAACGCCTTGTTTTCATAAAATAGCTTCGCATTATAATCATGAAAATCAAAATCGGGGGTACTCACCAACACATTGGTACGGGTGAATGGATGCAGCTCGTCGGTTGGTCTCTGTTGAGAGGAAAGATCAAAGCTGTTGTTTTTTGTCAGGTTGGTATAACTGGTCCTTCCCGCCAGACTTATTCCAAGGCCACTCCCTAATGGACTTGAAAAACTGGCACTCGCGGCTAGTAGATCCGCCTGAATGTATCCTGTAGGTTTTAGTAAAGTTTCCTTGGAATCCATGTTGACCATGCCAGACATCTTCCCGCCGTACTCGATGGGAATCGCGTTTTTATAGACTTGATATTCATCAATGTATTGGCTATTGATACCACTGAATATTCCGTAAAAATGATCTGCCCGATAGATCGGGATATCATCCAACACAATCAACGTTTCATCCGCATCTCCTCCACGGATCTGCAATCCTGCGCTCCCATCGTCATGAGCCGTTATCCCGGGGGTACTGATTTGGATTTGCCGGAAAATATCATCCGCATACAGGCCTCCCACACCGCTTGGGCTAGCTCCGTTTCTTCTCCGCGATTCGAGATATCGCCCACTTAAAAGATGTGCAGGCTTATCTTCCAGAATGGTGATCTCTGACAAAAGCATTCCCGTGGGTTCAAGCTGGATTTTTTTTGGCAACAGACCGGATGTCTGGAAGATCTGATCTTCAAACCCTAGTGCGTGAATGATGACTTTTGAATCACTGTGCGAAGGACTAAGGCCCAAATTAAAACGACCGTCCTCATCAGAAAAAGTATAGGCTCTTTGATCTTCGGTTTGTATCAAAGCATACATCAATGGCTCTCCCGTATTTGCATCGAAAATCTTTCCGGTCCATTTAAAAT
>JABDJM010000061.1 GCA_013002475.1 Saprospiraceae bacterium
ATTCTCTGGTGCATAAACCCCAGGCGCGGCGGCACGCCTTGCTGCCTGGGATCATTCCCAAAAAACGAACCTTCCGCATCAGCGAAGCCTTTGAAGATGGCAAAGAACTTTTTGAAGGCATCAAAGAGGCTGGCATGGAAGGGATCATGGCCAAAGATAAATCTGCCTCCTATCTGCCGGGCCAGCGAAGCGAGGCCTGGCTCAAAATCAAAGTCAGAAATGATCTTGAAGCAACAGTTATCGGATATACAAAAGGAGAGGGAGATCGCTCAGGCTTGATCGGAGCTTTGCATCTGGCAATACCTCAGCAAGATGGCTTCCAATATTTGGGAAAAGTCGGAACTGGCTTTGATCACACCACCCTGAAAGCCATACTTGAACGCTTAAAAGCCCTTCCTGAGACTGAAAAACCCGTCATGGAAGCTATAGAGGAAGAGAAAAGGACAGTATGGGTTGAAGGCAAATACCGGTGCAATGTCGAATATGCGAGCAAAACAAATACTGGAACCCTGCGGGAACCGGTCTGGAAGGGCTGGATTCATTAGGTTCCTCCTTTTCGGCAAAAATTCAACACCCTAATTACGATGTCACAAAAGTACTAAGAATGGTATTTTCTCTAAGGTTGGCATAGTATTCGCATCCTCTTGAACAACCGAAAAAACGATTCCCCCTCTTTCGCACTCTTCTCCCTCCTCCCCGCGAACTGTATTCTTTTATCAACAAATTATATGACCATGAAAGTAAAATCTATCAAGAACCTTCAAGACCTGAAGCTAAACCAAGTTCAAATGACTAGGATTAAGGGTGGAGGAAAATCCAGACCCATTAGACCTAATTCACTGAACTTTGGAGGATAGGTTCTGTCATTAGTGAATAAAAGAGAGAGGTCCACCCTTTTTGGGTGGACTTTTTTCCAGAAACCAACAGCCTTGAAAAATACCAAAGCCACTAAAGCTATTGCTAAGATCGCCGTCATCCTGGTTGCACTTTTTTTTTCCAACGGGGTCTTTGCCAACAATTCCGATCAACTTATTAAGGAGGCCCGCCAGGCAGTAGAAGATGGAATTGAACTCATCCGTAACGGACAAAAGTATGAGACCGCCAAACTGATTTTTAATCAGGCATTGACCATTGCCGAACAGCAAAAACATCTTTTGCTTGAAATAGAAGCATTGAGAGGTATGGGATTGGCTTTGTATTTTGAAGGACAATACGAGCAATCGTTTAACATCCTGGATTCCATTGCGACTTTTGTACCGACTAACAAGCCGGGGATTACAGCAAGCATAAACAAGATCCAGGGAGACAACCTCGTGTTCCTTGGACAATATTCCCGAGCCTACGAGCATCAGCTTAAAGCCCAGGAGTATTACAAAACTGTTGGGAACCAATCCAGGATCGCCTCAATGACTTTCTCCATCGCCAACAATTTTTTCTATCAGGAACTGTATGACATGGCGAAAAAGGAGTTCGAAAATTCGCTAGCCCTTTATAAAGAAATTGATGACACCCGTGGAATTTTTAGTGCGCTGGGTGCCATAGGTAGTTGCAATGAGTACCTTGGAAACTTTGAAGAAGCGATTGCTTATTCAGAGCAATCCCTGTCCATTGCGTACCAGCTAGGTAACAAGGCTGACATTGCCTGGACACAATACAACATTGGTTCCATCTCTTCAACCGCTGGTGATCTAAAGAAAGCTCAATTACACCTGGACAAAGCTTTGGCAAGTGCTAAGGAGATTGAAGACATGCCTTTAATCGGCTATACTTTGGAAGCCCTAACGGTAGTAAATCGGCAGCTTGGACACTACAAAGCTGCTTTGGTTTCTCTGGACCAGAGTTTTCAAATTGCACAATCAAACAATGATAAATCAAACATCCCCGGCCTGCTAAAACTTTACTCGGAGTTATACTTTGAGTTGAAAGATTATGAAGCATCCAAGAATTACATAGACAAATACATTGCTCTTAAGGACAGTTTGCGAAGTGAGGAATTGGCCGCAAACATGGGGAATCTGAAAAAGGATTTTGAGATCAAGGAAATGCAAAAGTTAAAGCAGATTGAACTTTTGAAGAAAGATGCCAAGATCAACAGATTTCGGATCATCATTGGAGTTTCAATAGCCACCCTGTTTGGCTTGGCTTTGTTTTTCATGTTCATTTTTACAAGAGCGAAAAGCAATCATGTCAAAGAGAAAAATGATCTTCTTCTTTCTAAAAATCAAGAGATCCTCCGCCAAAATGAGATCCTGAAATCTTCCAACCAGGATCTTAAACAATATGCCTATGTCATCTCTCATGACTTGAAAGAACCCCTAAGAAATATCAGCAGTTTTACCTCTTTGTTAAAACGAAGGCTTAAGGGAAAGCTGGATGAGAACACGCAGGATTACATGGATTATATCACCAACGGGGTCAATCAAATGACTTCCTTGCTGACGGATCTATTAGAGTATTCTAAGATCAGGAAAAAGAAACATGAGGTTAATAGAACAGATCCAAATGAAGTTATCGACCGCGTCATTGAATCAATGCAGTTCAAGATCGAGGATGCCCAGGCGGAAATTGAAGTCCATAATCTTCCACAGGTAGTTATGGAAGAAAATCACTTCTATCAGGTAATGTTAAATCTGATCTCCAACGGACTGAAGTTTCGCGGAGAAGCCAGGCCCAAAGTCAAGGTAACCTGCAAGCAGGTCGGCGAGCAATATGTATTCTCGGTATCTGACAATGGTATTGGTATTGATCCAGAATTTCATGATAAAATCTTTGTGGTGTTCCAAAGGCTTCACAACCGGGGAGAGTTTTCCGGCTCGGGAATTGGCCTTTCTACTTGTAAGAAGATAATAAACGATTACGGGGGACAGATCTGGGTAGACTCAAACCCTGACGAGGGCTCCACCTTTCATTTTACCATTCCAAAAACACCAGTTGATTTGGAAGACCCTGTTATGGAACTTCCGGAAATAAATAAGGAGAGCAATTTAGTTTTAAGCGCTTAGGATTTCCTCAGAGAGGGAGGGGTCAAGAGATCTCCTGTGTCCTTCCATGTTTGGAAAATAGTATTGCTCCTTATCATTGATAAAATTTGATCGAACGATACCCCTGACAACATAATTCTTAAAGAACCACCATTTACCCCTCTTAAGCTCATCATAAAACAAACGTCCGAGACCATCTTTGTATAATTTGATCGAAGATTGGAAGGTGGTCTTTAATTCATGTAGAAGCTCCAGCATTTCTTCCTTTCCGATGTATGGATGCTTCCAGACCAGATTCCTTGAATCATATTTGTGCATGTCGGGTTCGTCTATGCCATACTTTGAATCGATCTCATCCCATTGTTGGGTATGAGGAAAAGGAGTTAGTACACTTGCCCGGTTGATCTCAAAGCCCAATGCCTTCAATTTGTAGGCGTCGGCAATGGTTTTTTCACGATCCATATCGGGGTGGCCAATAATTGAAAAGGCGTAACGAAACATTCCCGGTTTGCGGGAAACTTTCGCCCACTCTTTAATTTTATCTACTGCCTGTGTTTTGTTCACATCTTTTAGAATTCCTTCATCCATGAATTCTACCCCAATGCCTGGCAGTCGTAGACCGCGCTCATACCATTTCTCATAATGTTTTAGGAAGATCTCAACCCTGGACTGTGCGGCCCAGATCATTCCATACTTCTCTAACAATTTTGTTACCCCTTCATAGTGCTGTGCATGAACACCAAAGGTTTCATCGAAGATTCCGATGTAGCGGATTCCGAGCTCGTGGTAATGTTTCAAAACACGGTCGATGCTTTCCAGGTTAACGCGGCGCCTGTTTTTAATGAACACCGGGGTTTGACAAAAGCTGCAATGGAATGGGCAACCAAAAGCGGTGTACAATATTCCAAAGGACATGAGACGGAATTTCCATATTGCAGTTACCGTGGCTGTCATTGCCGGGTGTTCGATTTTGTCAGGAGCAATGCTATATCCAAAGAGAGCGGACACCTCGTCAAAGCCATCTCCTATAACGACCCTGTCCACTGCCTCTTCTATGGCAGGAACGGGAGCACCGTAGTTGCCAGCCCAGATTTCTTTGACTCCGTGGGCCCTGGCAATCTCGATCATTTCCAGGATCTCTGGAATCTGATATAAGTAAACGCTGAAACCCACTATATCCCAGCCTTCTTTCAACTTCTCGACATAGTCCTCGTACTCCGGGTATTCCAGGACTTCAAGCTCAGGGATATTTTGCTTCAAAAAACGAAGGCCCGGGCTTACCCGAACCGTGGCCCCGGCCCGGGGAAAGGTTTTCACGTGCTCTGCAACCATGTCCGTAACGACATTAGGTTTGTTGAATACAGTTGTAAAAAGTACCTTTTTCATGATCGTTATTTTGGTCTTAGCATAAACCGCCAATATTCTATTTTTCGAGTGTTGAATTCATCAAAGCGTCTGCTTCCTTCAACGCCACTAAATTCTGCAAAGGCTTTTCTCCAATATGACGGAATGAAATCTTTTATGATTTTCATTCTGGAAGAAGAATCAGAACGCAGTGCCTGAACCACGCTGGAAGTTATCTCCTCTTCCTCCTCTAGACTAAAGCCCACCTGTTCCATCCAGGTTCGTATTTTGTCGACTTCCCCTTTTTTGATCATGTCTGCAAAAAGAAATTTTCCTCGGGGACTCAACACCCTTTTCACCTCCTCGAAAAATCTTGGAATACTTCCATAGCAACGGGCAGATTCCACATTTAGCACTATGTCAAACTGATCCTTTTTAAAGGGTAAAGATTCAGCATCACCCTTAACAAAACTCAGGTTTGAAAAGCTGTGTTTTTGCTGACAAAATCCGATTGCCTCTTTCGAGATATCCATTCCAACATAACTACGGGGGTTCCTTGACCGAACTAACCAGGAGGCGCCTCCTCCTCGACCGCAGCCAACCTCTAATACCCTGGCACCGGAAAATGAAACAGGCTTTGCCACATGGTCATATAACTGGATCCCATAGCGATTTGGGAAGTCCTCCTTCTGAAGTTGCAATCCCTGGGACTTTTGCCCGGTAGCCGCATAACCGTAGTTTAAAAAGACGCCGGCGTGGTCCTGATCCCATTTTTGAATTAGATTATGAGCCCACTTCCAAAGCGGTTTCCGGAGGGGTCGAGGCAGCTCGCAATATTTCTCAACAAGGGCTCTCATATTTGAAAGGTTAACAGAGGACCTACTAAAAATATCTGTCATCGGATGATCACGAGATGACGTATGTCACTTGGCAAGATGAAGAAAGCTTGTTTAGGTCACGGGTCACGGGTCACGGGTCACAGGTCCCAGGTTTCTTCCCTGCGCCTTCTTTGTGGTCTTCGTGCCTGCCTGCCGGTAGGCAGGTCTTTGTGGCAATCGGAAATTTGGTGTCGCTCCTCTGGAGCTTGAAATTCTTTTAACCTTTTACTAGAAAAATTGCGCCCCTCTGGAGCTTAACTCCGGAATAGATTATGAGCTAGGGCTATCCTATTAGACCCACATCCAAAGAACCCTATATGTCCCCATCAATAACCACCCGATAACCAATGGTGCCCCAACAGTGTACCCATTGTAAACCGATCGTGCACCAACCGTATACCTATTGAACACCCACTGCACACCTATTGTCCACCCACTATTTTTATCTTCACGAAAAATAAAGTCTTATGAGATCCATATGGAAAGGTCATATTCGATTTTCCCTGGTAACCATCCCCATACAAGTATTTAGCGCCGTTGAATCCAAAGGCAACATCAGTTTCCGCCAGATACATAAAGAAGACAATGGAAGAGTGGGTTATAAAAAGGTATGCAAGGAATGTGAGCAAACCCTGTCGAAAGGCGATATCGTGAAAGGCTTCGAATACGAACCGGATCAGTATGTGCTACTTTCTGAGGACGAGCTCGATGCGGTCCGGCTGGAAAGTACCCGGGCCATTGATATCGAAGCCTTTGTGAATATAGACGAAGTCCACCCCAGCCGCTTCGAAGCAGTTTATTATCTGGGCCCAAGCGCTAAAGCTGCTATCGACACCTTCAGCCTCTTTTGCGAAACGCTCCGCTCAACCGGGAAAGCAGGTATCGGACGCCTCATCCTGAGGGATCGAGAGGATGTAGTTTTGATAACGCCTCATAAGAATGCACTTATCATGTACAAGCTCCGCTATCCATATGAGATTCGATCTGTGGAAGATGTACCTGACCTTAAGGAAGGAGCTGTTGAAGAATCACAACTTAAGCTGGCAAAAACGCTGGTTGATAGTTTGAGCATGCCTTTTGCCAAAGTTGATTTCGAAGACCGCTATCGTGATGCACTGATGGAGTTGGTGGAACAAAAGATCGCCGGAAAAGAAATTGTCAAGATCACCGAAGAAGGTGAAGAGGAAGAAGTGGTGGACATCATGGATGCCCTGAAGAAAAGTATTGAAGAAGCCAAAAAGCTTAAGAAGGCCGGCTGATGTTTAAACTCATTTCCTGGAATATTCAGGCCGGTGGTGGAACAAGGATTGCTGGGATTGCAAGAGCACTTTCGGCGGAAGCACCTTCGTGCATAATCCTTTCCGAGTTTCGTAACAACGACAGCGGTGCAAAGCTGCGCGGCTTTCTGCTTAAGGCCGGATACAAAATCCAAATGGCCCACGCTGCTCCTGGATCGATCAATTCCGTTTTAATCGCCTCTAAATTACCTGCCGATACAAAATTACATCACTTAGCCGATGCCAACTTTCCATATGCGATCGTGGAAGCCGTCTATCCCGCCTTTCGGGTATTTGGCGTCTACCTGCCTCACAAAAAGAAGCACAAACTTTTTCCCTACCTGCTAGATCAGATTAAGGAAGATGAAACTCCAGCCATTATCGCCGGAGACTTTAATTCAGGGTTTAATTTCATTGACCAGAAAGGAGACAGCTTTTGGTACTCCGAGTATTTGGCTAAGCTCAACAAAGATGGAGTGGCAGATGCTTTTCGACATCTTCATGGTGATAAGAAGGAGTTCAGCTGGTTTTCACACCATGGAAATGGCTTCCGCTATGATCATACCTACCTGAGTGAAGATCTCCTGCCGCTGTGCAAGAAATGCTATTATCTCCATGAATGGCGGGAGGCAAAGTTGGCAGACCACTCTCCTATGGTATTAGAGTTAGCCTAGAAAAGTTTGGACCCACGGGCAGATTTCACCCTCCTTTCTGAAGGATCAGGGCCTTAGCTACTTCCTTGCATTTCCCTTATCTTTGCTGCTTCATTTTTATCAGTCAAATCATCTTTGATGTACAAAGAATACAAAGGCCTGAATTTACCAGAGATCGACAAGGAGATCCTTAAGTTTTGGAATGAGGAGAAGATCTTTGAAAAGTCTGTTGATCAGAGATCAACCGATAACACCTTTGTATTTTTTGAAGGACCACCTTCAGCTAATGGGAAACCCGGCATCCACCATGTTATGGGCCGGACGATCAAGGACCTATTTTGCCGTTTCCAGGCGATGAAGGGCAAGCGGGTAGAAAGAAAAGGTGGCTGGGATACCCACGGATTACCTATTGAACTGGCTGTGGAAAAAGAGCTGGGCATTACCAAAGAGGATATCGGCACCAAGATCGATGTGGACACCTACAACGCTAAGTGCCGGGAGACAGTCATGCGGTATAAGGATGAATGGGATGACATCACCCGTAAGATGGGTTATTGGGTTGATCTCGAACATCCCTATGTTACCTTTAAAAACGAATACATAGAATCCGTTTGGTGGTTGCTGGGAGAACTGTATAAGAAAGACCTTATGTACAAGGGCTACACAGTGCAGCCT
>JABDJM010000068.1 GCA_013002475.1 Saprospiraceae bacterium
GGCCATTGGTGCGGGCAAAATTAAGAAAACTAGGCTTCTTTGCCCATCATAAGAAATGCCTTTAAGAATGCATCAATATCACCATTCAAAACCGCATCGGTCTGACTGGTCTGATGATTTGTTCGATGGTCTTTTACTCTTCGGTCATCGAGCACATAACTACGAATTTGTGCCCCCCACTCGATCTTTGTTTTTCCAGCTTCGATTTTGTCCCTTTCAGCTGATTGTTTTGCAAGTTCCTGTTCGTACAATCTGGACTTAAGCATTTGCATGGCTTTATCCCGATTCATGTGTTGGGATCTTTCTTCCTGGCATTCGACGACGATCCCACTGGGCAAGTGTCTCAAACGCACAGCAGATTCAGTCTTATTTACATGCTGACCACCTGCGCCACTTGCACGAAAAGTGTCCATTTCAATGTCAGCAGGATTCACTTCTACCTTAATAGTGTCATCCACCATAGGGTGAACAAACACAGAGGCAAAGCTGGTTTGGCGTTTTCCCTGGGCATTAAACGGACTTATCCTAACAAGTCGGTGTACTCCATTTTCGCCCTTTAAATGCCCAAAAACATAATCGCCGGAAATTTCAATAGCTGCAGATTTAATCCCCGCCACATCTCCATCCACTCTGTTCAGGCCTTTCCATTTGTAACCGCTTTTCTCTGCCCACATCGTATACATCCTGAGCAACATCTCCGCCCAATCATTACTTTCTGTACCTCCGGCACCCGCATTGAGCTCCAAGATCGCCGAGAGTTCATCTTCAGGGCGATTAAGAGTAGACCTGAATTCAAGATCTTCCACAGACTTAACAGCTTGCTGATACCGGGCTTCCAATTCCTCCTCAGTTCCTTCTCCCTCTTTGAGGAATTCCTGAAGGACTTCCACATCGCCAACGACCTCTTCTGAAGCATGGAATTTTTTGACCCAGGATTGATCGATCTTGATTTCCTTCATGATCTTTTTGGCCCGATCAACGTCGTTCCAAAATTCTGGGTCCATAGAACGCTCCTTATTAGCAGCAATATCTTCAAGTCGCTGATCTATTTTGAGATAGCGCCTAAGCTCTTCTATTCGAAGGTGGAGGTTTTTTAGTTGATCCTGAGTCATATTCTATTGACTGAATCTAACTATTTCCTGGAGTTCCATGAAAAAAACAAGGTTCGATTTCTCGGGAATCCGAGGAGGCTTGCCGGCCACTCCGTAGGCTTGTTCATAAGGAATAAAAACAATGGCCTTATCTCCTTCCTGCATGTAGGAAAGCATTTCATCCCAGGCAGGGATAACTCTTCGCCGGTCAAAACGGAAGGTAAATAGCTGAGCATCAGAGAAAGTATTGTCGAACATACTTCCATCTGATTGAAGATGACCAGAATAATTAACTTTTACGAATTGACCGGATTCCGGGATCTGGCCACTACCTTTTTTCAAAATCTTGTATTCAACGCCTGTATCAGTTTTCGTCAATTGACCTTTTAGCGATCCCTTCTTATAGTCTTTCAGGAAAAGAGCTACAGTGTCTGACACGGTTTTCTCCCGGGCTTTGATTGTGTTGATCTCTTGCTGTACACTGGCTGAATCCTGGATCCTAAGGACCTTCATCGTATAGGTAAAGCTATCCTTGTTGGTCACTCCTCGTGGAAGAACGCTGGCAGAAAAGGTGTCCAATTGTTGGATGACTGTCAAACAATCTCCCGGAGCCATCATCATTAAGGCTTCATAATCCGGTGGTACAGGGTCGGGAAGATTCACCATCTCAGGCATAATGGCCTTTTTCGGTTGAAGCTGAAGGTAGCTGCTGTATATCGAGCTATCATTTAATTGGATCTTTTGATGATAGGTAACTCGGGAGCCTACTTTGGCTGGCTCCCCCGAATTTCTGCTATGAAATATATAGGGATAGCCAGATGAGGTAATTCCTTCCATCGGCAAATTCTGGGCTTCCTCCTTTTTATTGTCCAGGGAATTGGAGCAGGATCCCAAAGCCAGGACTACTAAGGCTACAAATAAAACCCTCATACAAGCGAGGTTTTTTTCAGAGAAGCCTGATAAGCGGGAAGGACTTCCTTAAACTGGGCAATCGTTCCTCTCAATCCTTTAAAAGAGTAGCCACCTGAAGCATTTTTATGTCCTCCTCCCCTAAAATGCAATCTTGCGATCTCCTCTACACTAAAATCTCCCTTGCTACGGAAGGAAAGCTTAACAATATTAGGTTGCTCTGTGATGAACACGGCCATGATGATGTTCTCAATCTTAAGCATGTAATTCACAATACCTTCAGTGTCGCCTCGCTGAATATCAAACTCCTCGTAATCCTTTTTGGACAGATAGATCAAGCCTGTTCGGTAATCGGGAAAGATCTGCATTCTGTTTTTCAGGCAATGCCCCAATAATCTTAGATTTTTTTCCGGCAGTTTGTTAAAGATCAGATCTTGCAGTTTGTAGTCATCCACACCCAATTCCACCAAATCTGAGACTATTCTGAAAAGCCCCGCAGAGGTCGCATATTTAAAAG
>JABDJM010000071.1 GCA_013002475.1 Saprospiraceae bacterium
GTGCAGAAACCTTTTTGGCGACTGGACTTCAGGCACCTGATCCTGGAACGGTGGTTCAAAGTGGTTCTGAAACTATAGCCTTAAATGCTGGAGATATCTTTTGCTTTAGGCTAAGCACGCCAGACAACTTCTTTGGATCTTCAGTAGCGACCATTACCAATTTTACCCCTCCATTAAATACAGGGGATTTTGCCTCAACTAATTGGACAACCACTGCTACAAACTCCCCAGGTACGGTCTCCTATACTGGAGCGATGGCCACGGATAATTGCGGTGTGGACTTCTCCACCTTAGCGATAGATGGCTCATCAACCTGGGAAGCAAATTGTGGAAACATTGGAGTGAACTCTGCCACCATCACCCTGAGTGATATAAATGGCAATGAAGGAAATTGTGTCGTATCAATTACTGTTGAAGATAATACTGCACCAACCTTTACTAATGTTCCAATGGATGTTAGTGCTGTTTGTGGCAACGTCCCTTCTTCCGGCACACCCACCGCCAATGATAACTGCAGCACAAATCTTGTGGTTGTTATGAGTGAGCTTAGTACCCAATCAGGGAATCCAAGTACTTGCAGCAATTACAATTACACAGTTACAAGAACATGGAGTTCTACAGATGACCAGGGTAACATGGGAAGTGTAAGCCAGGTAATCACTGTGGTGGATATGGATCCTCCGGTTAGCCCAACTTACGCTGACAACATCAACCCTGATGGAACGATCGGTACCGAACCAGCTGCATGTTATGCTGAGGTTTCCTTATCAATGATCAATCTGGTGGATTGTGCACCCTACGCAAACCTAACCATCACTAACGATTCTCCATTCGCTTATGCAGGTGGGTCAGATGCTTCTGGCCAATACCCTGTGGGTACGCACAATGTAAACTTTACAGTGAGTGATCCTTGCGGAAATACAACTGCATATAATCAGGTCTTTACGGTAATTGACGATGTTTCTCCAATTGCTATTTGCAAAACGGTTACTCTGGGCTTACCTTCTAACGGATCCCTGACCGTGCTACCAGGATTCATAGATGACGGAAGTATTGACAATTGTGGAAACATAGTCAGTTATAGTGTTTCACCGAATGCCTTTGATTGTAGTCATGCGGATGGTGTTACTCCATGGCCTATCAGCTTAACTGTTGTAGATGATTCAGGTAATTCTGCTACTTGTAGCACAACTATAATCATTCAGGAAAACTTCTCTCCAACAGCAGTTTGTCAGGATATTACGATTGAGTTGGATGCAAATAGTCAAGCCTCGATCACTGCAAGCGATATAAACAATGGTTCCTTTGACAACTGTACGAACCCTGGAGATTTGGTAATTTCAGTTTCACAGACAAACTTTACTGAGGCAAATGTTGGTTTGAACACAGTTACGTTATCGGTTCAGGATATAAATGGAAATGTGGGTACTTGTACAGCGACCGTTACTGTTGAAATTCCTGAAACTTGTTTTGCAATCGGTACAGAATCAGGACCATCTGGGACTACAATCCAGGTTCCGATTACAGTTACCGATTTTGTTAACGTTGGTAGCTTCCAGTTTTTGATAGTGGCCTCAAACCAGGCCGCAGTTGATATTATAGACGTGGCTACTACCCCAGCCCTTGGTTTTGGAACTTTTTCAACTTTCTTGATCGGAGAGGACAGTATTCGGGTAAGTTATACTGTACCACAAACACCATACATGCCATTGACACTGGCAGATGGAACTTCCATCCTTGAGATCGAAGTTTTCCTCTCAGGTAATGTTGGAGACTTCTCCTTCCTTGAAATCACTGACGACCCTACATCTATTCCGAGTGAATTGATCCATGATTTTAATGGCTCATTCTTCCCGGTTTCACCTCTTTGTGAATTCATCGGAGGTGCTGCTGTAGATTCTCCGCCAAACTTATTTATCAGTGGAGATCTCTTTACGGAAAACGGAGACCCAATCGCCGTTGGTGATGTAACAGCCTACAATCTATCCAATATTAGTGTAGACGATGTTGATGTGACTGGAAATGACGGGATGTACAATCTTGGTCCTGTATTAGGAGGCGATACTTACGAGGTGATTCCTGCGAAGGATACAAATTGGACCAATGGTGTAACAGCATTCGATCTGGGTAAGATCCAACAGCATGTCGTTGGCTTCGATACCCTTGAATCTGTTTACAAGAAAATCGCTGCTGATGCATTTAGAGATTTTCAAATTACCACTTTTGACATACTGCAATTACAGGTAATGCTAGCCTCTACGGTTCTCGGACCAGGTAACCTAGTGACTCCACCAAGTCAAACCAGTTGGGTATTTGTTCATGCAATAGATACTCCGGCTATGCTTCAACCATTATTTGTGCCTCCATACACAGAAACAGTGGTACTTCCTGCACTAGCAATGGATACTATGGGAGTTGATTTTATAGGTATTAAAATCGGAGATGTTACTGGAAATGCGAATCCTCTTACCCTGATCAGCAATCCGGGTACCGGGTACATTGCTGCGGAAGGAAGAGGCCTAGGCAACAGGACTTTGACTGTAACAGAACTAATTGCCGATGAAGGAGATCGGATCACAATCCCAATATTCTCTAAGGAGGAAACTGATTACCTGGCATTACAATGGGCATTTGATGTAAATACTGATCATGCCAAGGTTGTTGGAGTAAAAGTGAATCCAAATAGTGGATTAGATGAAGGTGATATCCATCTGCAATATTCAGATCAGGGTAAAATCGTGGTTATTGGATTTAATGAGATCTCCAAGGATCTTAAATCCGGTGAATACTTGTTCGAAATAGAACTTGAAGCAACCACTTCCTTTAGATTATCTGATATCCTTACCCTTGATGATGCAAATCTTGATGCAAGGATATTCAAGGAAACTGGAGATGCTTTCGGTTTAGACCTTGAGTTTGATCAGAATGATCTTCCAACCGGAGATTTCGCCCTGATGCAAAATCAGCCTAATCCTTTCATAGACATGACCTCTATCGGCTTCGTTTTACCTGAAGAAGGAGAGGCCAAACTGACCATTACTGATGTGGCCGGCAAAGTCTTGAAAGTGATCGAGGGTGACTATCCTGCAGGATACTCGAAAGTGGAACTACTAAGGTCAGAGCTTCCTATGAATGGGGTATTATTCTATACCCTCCGATCAGGAGAATACAAGCAAACCAAGACTATGACGCTTGTAGAATAGGCCTTTTTTCCTATTGACATATAAAAGCCAGTAGATCAATTGATTTACTGGCTTTTTTCTTTGGGAAACACTTGTCAATGGCATCAAAAAGGTTCATTTTTACAATATCCTACCAAGCTTGGTCTATACCTTTTACCGAACTCTAAGAATCTCTATAATAAAGCCTTAAAGAAGGCTGGTTCGGATATATAATTATTATTTTTAATGGATTTTAGCTTATTGTCCTAACTCTTTGACGCTAACTGCGTATACACCGAATTGAAGAGTTAGTTTTAGGGATATGCCAGAAACCGAGTTACAAAGCCCCAGGCTTAACACTGTCGCGCTATTGCCTTCCGGCAAAGCTGATTTTTGGCCTATTTCTAGGCAAGCAATCTCTCGTGAAAAACTAATCAAAACACTCAGTTGCTTATGAAGCGCTTTAAAACGCTTTTAGCCGGTCTTGTAGTAACCCTATTTTCACTACAAACCCAAGGACAACTTACTATCACAGCCAACTCAGGGAGTATCTCTTGCGATACCCCAAGTTATTGTATGGATGTTGTAGCGGATGGATTTAATGATATTTCAATCTTCCAATTCTCGTTGAGCTATGACTCTACATATTGGAATTTCGATTCTGTCATAAACTCTTTCCATGGAAATTTAGCATTTGCTGAAGCAAGTACCGGAGAGGTTAATTTTAGCTGGTTTGAATTTCCAGTGATGACTTCCCTGCCACCGGGATCTGTTCTTTTCTCCCTTTGTCTAGCCCCTACAGGTCTTACGGGTACCACCCCGGTTGATTTTATTGATGGTGCCAATACTCCTATCCAAATTGCCGATGGTAGTGGCATGTTGTTGAATCCGGGTTTGGATTATTTTTTAGTAGATGCCAGTGTCGATATTTCCGATTCTGTTAATCCTGTGATCCTGTGCCCAGCGGATACAACAATCATGGCTCCTTCAGGGAGTGCGGTAATGGATATAGGACCTGCCGTTGCCACTGACAATTGTTTTTTGAGCTCCCTTGATTATAATATTTCTGGAGCAACCGCAACCAGTGGTTCTGGAGATGCTTCAGGCGAAATGTTTAATGAAGGTACTTCCACTATTACCTATACAGGCGTTGATGCAAGTAGCAACAACTCAAGCTGCGTATTCGATGTGGAATTGATCAATACCACTGATGATTCAACCTTTCAATTCATACCGAATGTTACCATTGATTGTGATCTTGGTATCGTTGAGCTTTGTGTTGCCGCCAATAATTTTGAAGATATAATTGGTTTACAGACCCCAATTCTTTGGGATACAGCAGCACTTACTTATCAATTCTCCTCTGTACACCTTCCTCCAACCTCTAGCATTGCTGAAGGAGGTGTTGCCAATGGAATTATGGCATTTATTTTTAGTGCGGGTCCTAGCTTACCCTCCGGATTGACCATTCCGGATGGGGACACGATGTTCTGTTCAACATTTGACATAAATATCGAGCCCGTTTCTACTACCTCTCCCCTTTTTAATTTCATGGATATTCCGGGATTACCAATAAGTGTAAACGAAGGAGAACCTTTTATCATTCTTCCTGAAAACTATGAATTTATAGATTCTTCCCCTCCGGTATTAACGAATTGCCCAACTGATACCACTATTGTAGTTTCAGATGGAAGCTGTGAAACAGCCTTTACCTGGGTGGATCCAACAATCACTGATGATTGTGATGCCAACCCAATCCTTACTTCAAGTCATGTTAACGGAAGCATATTTACCGAAGGATCAACTTTAGTAACTTTTACGGCCACTGACCAGGCAGGAAATACAAGCACCTGTGACTTTGTCGTCACGGTAACTGAAGATGTCGACCCAGAAATAGATTGCCCTAATGATACAGTGATCATCTCTTTGGTACCGATGGTGGTTAACGGGATCTCCGCTTCTGCCACAGATAGTTGCAGCATTCCATCTCTATCATATACTCTTGGTGG
>JABDJM010000073.1 GCA_013002475.1 Saprospiraceae bacterium
ATCACAGATGAGGCGATCAGGGATTGATTTTCTACGGTGCCAGTTACATCTCTTAAGGCGTATATCTTTTTATCGGCGGGAACAAGCTGTTCATTTTGGCTACAAATAGCAATGCCATGACTCTTGACCTGCTCAATAAATTCCCGCTTGGTCATATCCACATCCATTCCCGGAATGGACTCCATCTTATCAAGGGTGCCTCCGGTATAGCCCAGGCCTCTGCCTGACATTTTTGCTACAGGTACTCCGGCTGCTGCAACAAGCGGGCAAAGGACAAGAGTGGTTTTATCACCCACGCCTCCGGTACTATGTTTATCAACTTTTACTCCTGGAATATCGGACAGGTCGATGACCTCTCCGGACCTCATCATCAAGTCTGTCAAAATGATAGTCTCTTCATCATTCATCCCCTGGAAATAGATCGCCATCAGAAAGGCGGCCATCTGATAATCAGGGATGTCTCCATTAACAAAGCCACCCACTAGAGATTCCAGCTCAGGCTTGCTCAGGGCAAGCCCCTTTCTTTTCTTGATGATCAGTTCTACCATTGGAGGCGCAAAACTAACAGATTAATTGCTGAGTTCAGAAAGAAAAGAGGTTCCTGGGGAAGGAAAATCTATGTCCAGAGCTTCTGCAATAGTGGCAGCGATGTCAGCGAAAGTATTTCTAACACCAAGGTCAGTTCCACCTTTTACCCTATTTCCATAGGCTAGGATCGGAACATACTCTCTTGTATGATCACTTCCGGTAAAAGATGGATCATTTCCATGATCCGCAGTAATTAGTAAAAGATCCTCAGGTTGAAGCGCGTTGAGAATTTCTGGTAATCGTTTATCGAATTCCATGAGGCATTTTGCATAACCTGGTATATCTCTTCTGTGCCCATAAAGCATGTCGAAATCAACCAAATTTGTAAAAATCAATCCTTTGGATCCATGATTCATATACCGTAAGGTTTCGTCGACTCCTTCCTGGTTGTTCGCTGTCTTTTCATAGTTGGTTACCCCCTGTCCGGAAAAAATATCCACAATTTTCCCTACTCCGTTAACCTCTAGGCCTGCCCCCTCTATCGCATCTAATAGCATGTAGGGAGGTTGGACAGAAAAATCTTTCCTTCTTTTTGTCCGGATGTAATTTCCATTACGACCAATGAATGGCCTGGCAATGACTCTGCCCACCTGGTGCTTGCCTTTTAAAAGTCTTCGGGCAATTTTACAGATGCGATATTGCTCCTCGATCGGATACACTTTCTCATGCATGGCAATTTGGAAAACAGAATCCGCAGAAGTATAAACAATAGGACATTTAGTCTCTACATGTTCATCGCCAAGCTCGTTAATGATCACCGTCCCACTAGCAGAATAATTTCCAATAGTTTTTACACCTATAGCCTTTTCAAATTCTTCGATCAGTTCTGGAGGAAAGCCATTCGGATACGTGGGAAAAGGATGCTCCAGAATGAGGCCTGCAATCTCCCAATGACCGGTTGTGGTATCCTTGCCGGGCGATTGCTCAACGGCTTTACCAAAGGCGCCAATTGGAAAAGCAGCTTTCGGAATCTGGTTATCGGGGTCAATATTTCCAAGACCCAAATTCACCAGATTAGGGATTTGAAGATCCTGAAAATCCCGGGCGATATGTCCAAGGGTATTTGAGCCTTTATCCCCGTATACTGCTGCATCGGGAAGCTCCCCGATCCCTACAGAATCCAAGACGATTAGTATGACGCGTTTAATATCCTCCATAAACTAGGACATTTTTAATTGCTTTATATATTTATTTGCACCATATGTGGATAAGGAATCTCAACCCCTTCTTTCTGAAATCGATCTTTGATACTTTCAATAACTTCACAACTCAGGGAAAATCCATCCGGAGAATCTTTTGCCCAAGCCCAGCCTCTTAAGATCACAGCTGAATCATCTAGTCGAATCACTTTGACTGGAGCAAGTTCTGCTCCTTTCATAACTTCCTGAGGTGTTCTATTATCAATATGCAAGGGATGCTTAATGATCTCCTCGTGTATGATCTTTTTAGCTTTTTCCAAGTCGGAATTATAACCAACTCCAATCTCTATCCATTTACAGATGCTTTCGTCTACAAAATCCGCGTTTACAATGATCTCATCATTGATCAAGGTGTTCGGAATAATAATTCGTTTGTTGTGGTAGTCTCTGATGACTGTATGCCTTAGCGAAATATCTTCAATGACTCCGCTTAGACCGCGGATCGTAACTCTGTCGTTTACCCTGAAAGGCTTATAAAGGACAATGAAAAAACCGCTAATGACATTTCCAAGGGCCTTTTGTGAAGCTAATCCAATGGCTACAGCAAGGATACCTGCACCGGCTAGAAGAGAGCTTGCCAAGGCCCGTAGGCTGGGCATCACATAGATGGCAATACTAAAACCCACAACATAGATCAAGGTAATGATGGCATGTCTCAGGAACTTATAATTGGTGGGATCATTTTTTAATTCCTCTGACCCCTTCTCGATCAATCGCTTAAAAAACCGATTGACAAAGTAGGCCAGGACCAAGGTGGCCACCACGATGCCGCAAAAAACCAATATGTAATTAAGACTATCGAGAAGTTGCTCTTTCATTTATCCGCTAAAATAATGGAAATCAACGTTTCGCCTTTTTGATCAACTTGAAGGCCCAATCGTAGTGGCTGGAACTAGCCCCAACCAGGTAAGCACCCAATGAGGTACTCCCCGTCCATTTGTAGCGCTTTTTTTCAAAAAGCTCCTCCTCCGTATGTTTGGCAATGATCTTTTGTATTTGCCTAAAGGATTTATTCAGCAATTTCCGAACATCGGGTAAAGCCATCTTACTATACTTTTTCTGGATCTTTTTATTCAGATCCGGAGTTGTCTTCCAGCTATATCCTTTGGCAGGGATATCTGGTTTCTGACCCTTCATCCCAACTTTATACCAGTCAGCAAAAAGCAGGTGCCACTCATGGAGGTGGGCAAGTACGTCGCGAATATTTCGATTCATGGTTCCTTTTGGAAAGGAAGCCTTCTGCTCCTTCTCAGAAAAGGAATCTACAAACTCTAAAAGTTTTTTATAGTTGGCTTTACTCAATGTTTGAAGCTCATCTTTTGTCTTAGGTCTGGGCATGACAATCAGTTCTTTTTACCAATATCCAAATAATAGTAAATCGACAGGATGACAAAAATCAGGAAGAAGATCAGCTCCACAAAAACCCTTGGATGCAGGTTGTCGATGCCCAATTTTTCCATATTGAAAAAGGAGTATAAAAGGAAGACCAGGGTGACAAGAGCAAGGGCTGCGAAGATCCAGATCCAATTTTGTTTGTCAGGCATGCTTAACCAAACTTAGGATTCAATATCTGATTTAGATGATGATCCACATGAAAGAGGTAATCCTCCATCAGATAGGCAAGAGTCGCTTCCTTTTCTTGTGGAAATTCTTGCATACATATTTTATCAAAATTGTGCTCTTTCACACTTTTGTAAAGCACTTCCTCAGGGATATTTTCGACTGCTTCGGCGAGTTGAATGTTCATGCTGACCCAAAGATTAATGATCTCTTCAGGTGATCTTTGTTGGTAGTTATTCTGCTTTACCCAATGGTCCTGAACATATCCTTCCAGAATAAGATGGTCTTGCTGAGTAGCCTTCATGATCCTACGATGATTGTTGAGAGCGGAATCTATTAAATGACCTAGGATCTCCTTTTTGGACCATTTTTCAGGAGAGCTTTTAAAAGAGAATTCCCCTTCTTTTAATGTGCAAAGAAGGGGTTCAAACTTCTTGACCCGTTCTTTCAGCTGACTACCAATATTCACTTGAGTGGATTTATATCTCTGACCAGGAAAGCATTTTTCGTTGTTCGGGATCCCAAACTTTTAATCGAAAGCATGCTATAATATCCTTAATAGACAAAGAAGTTGTCTTTGCATTTTGCAACTGAGATACTTTATCATAGACTTCAGGAAGTCGGTAAAAAGGAACTGCTTCATTTAAATGATGAATATGATGGTAACCAATATTCCCTGTGAACCAGTGCATAAGCTTGCTCATTTTCATGAAGCTACTGGATTCCATCGCAGCAGTAATAAATGTCCATCCTTCCTTATCCGCATAATATACTCCGGGGAAATTATGCTGCGCATAAAACAGGTAAGCGCCCAATCCGCAGGCAACCAGGAATGGTATCCAAACTCCAAACAAAACCATGGACCAACCACCCAGGAAATAAAACAAAACGATCATTCCAAAATGGGCAACCAGAGAAATAGCTGAATCCCAATGTGCGCTGGGTTTGTTGTAAAGTGATCTAAACAACATCCCAAATATGAAAACGAATATGTATCCGAATGAGATGGTAAGCGGGTGTCTAATGAATCCGTAAGTCCTTTTTTCTCCCGATGTTAACTTCTTGTACTTATCAACGGTTACGATAGGATAAGATCCTATGCTGGAAGAATACAATTTTGAATTGTGCTTATGGTGATAGTTATGGGACCTTTTCCAAATACTCAAGGGCGCTAAAATGAAGACCCCATAAACTGCAAAAATCCCTTTTGCCAACCAAGATTTTTGCAAGATAGATCTGTGGGCGTAGTCATGATAAATGATAAACATTCTTACCATTAAGAGAGCCATCAGAATGCTTGAAAAAATCTTCACGTACCAGGGTAGGCCAAAAGCGGCGGGCAAAAACGAGAGGCATAACAGACCCAGGGTTGTAATAGTATGAAACCAACTATCCCCACGACGCTCTTTCCCAAAAGGCCTTATTGACCTGATAAGTACTTTTTCAGCTGAAATGTTTTGGTTGGTAGCTGCCATTTACTGCTTACAAAGGTCCACAAAAAAAACGACAAAGATTTTGGGGGCAATAATGACTTTAATCAGGGCTTTTTCGGCTATGCTTCCAGCGGCGGTGGCCCCATAACCATATTTCCGGTTGTTTTTTTATGTCCTCTTCAAGCTTCTTTGTGTGCAATCGAGTGAGCTCATTCTCCTGAAGCTTCTCCGGAAATTCGGCAAGTAGCTCAGCAGTTATATAGTAATACCCACGTCTAGGTTGATTCACTGAAATATAGATGCATGGGTATTTGTGTTTTCGGGCTACGCGTTCAGGGCCTAAAAAAACAGGGGTGTCCTGATTAAGGAATTCCATCCAATAGGCACCAGCAGGATTTGAGGGAGTTTGGTCTGCAATGAATGCCGTGGCTGTGATTTCGCTCCTGTCGCTGATAATTCTCCGGTAAGTTTCTTTCATTGGATATAGTCGATTTCCCAGACGTGTTCTCATATGCACAACCAAGGATTCGAAATATTCATTCTTAAGCGGATGATATATGATCGCTAAGGTGTGCAACGGTTCAAGGGCAAATCGAGCCCCTCCTAATTCCCAATTCCCCCAATGCCCCAATACCGCGACCAGACTCTGATCCCTTTGGTAGAATTTTTTTAAAAGAGCAAGGGCTTCCGGATCAAATGTCACCCTTTTTCGCAGGGCTGAGGGACTAATCGTAATTGATTTGATCGTTTCCAGGATGAGGTCACAAAAATATCTGTAGAACTTCTTTGCAATGACCCGTATTTCATTTTCTGATTTTTCAGGAAAGGCATTTCGAAGATTTGGATAGATCACTTTTTTGCGATATCCCAACACATAGTAGAGCACAACAAAAAGGAAATCTGAAACCCGATACAAAAGCCAAAAGGGAAGTATGGAAATTAGGTAAATCCATGGCAAAGCAAAATAGTATAGAATGGCTTTCATATCCCTATCCTGAATGTTTAACCTACTTTAGTTTTGTCCTTGTTCATTTTATTCAAATTTGAGTATTTCAGAAATTTCTCATAGGCGCTATGCTTGGCAATGGTGTATCCTACATTACCATCCAAAAATCCCAACTTCAAAATATAATCCCGGAAGAACTTAAAACCCGTCTTTAGCAAAACCATTGGAAAGGAGATCTTTTTCCCTGCCTCAAAAGCCGACGTGGCTCCCATATCTGCGTACAACTCCATTTTTTTCAGCAATTCATCTTCACTCCGATATGCATAATGAAGTAAGTCTCCCTTTAGCTCCTTTACCGAAAAAGGTTGCTCCATGATCACCTTCTCATGGGGATTTCCACCACCCCATCGTCCTTTCGCCTTATCCCATAAGCGAAGCTTTTTGTCCGGGTACCACCCTCCATGTCTGATCCACTGCCCGCAATAATTGTTTTTTCGTTTTACGACATATGCATCGTAACGGGGATCATTCTTAACCTTAAGGATCTCATCTTGCAATTCAGGACTTAAGGCTTCATCGGCATCCAGAGATAAGACGAAGTCGTAGCAGGCAGCATCCAGGGCCACGTTTTTTTGTTGATAGTAGCCTTCAAATGGATGCTGGATCACTTTGGCTCCGAGATCAGAGGCAAGTTTTGCGGTTTTGTCAGTCGACTCTGAATCGACAACCAACATCTCATCTACGATTCCAATAAGGGATTGTAAACATCTGGCGATGTTGTTCTCCTCATTTTTTGCAATTATGACTGCTGAGATTTTTTCCATGAAACAGGAACAAAGATCATGATTTAGGATCAAAAACCGCCACGGCAATTTTCGAGTCTGCAGTCCCGTAGTACAGATACCATTTGTCCTTAAAAAACACGAGGCCTTCTACAAAGCATACCTCGTTGACCTCTCCAACTCGTTCGTATTCTTTATCCGGGGTGACAAAATAACTTTCTGTTCGGTCTACTAAAGAATACGGGGCCTCCTTATCAAAAAGTGCCTGACCAGCTGAGTAGGTGAATTTGGGAAGATCCGGGTCATTAAAATTTGCCGCATTACTTCCGTTATAAACCAACAGTATCCCCTCCTCCCGGATCAAAGCATAGGGACCGGGTTCTACCAAACGACTGTCAAATTTCCCCATTCTGGGATGTAGGACTGAAATACGCTTCTCAGATTCTTCATTCTCTGCGGAACGCCAGTTGACAAGGTCATCCGAGCTAGCCATGAAAATGTTGGTGTCTCCGTAATACATCCAATATTGGCCATTTACTTTCTTAGCCACAATCTCGGAGCCTCTTTGCTCACCAACAATGGCTCCGGCCTTTGACCATAGGTCCTTGTGTTTTTCCTCCTTAAGAACTAGTCCGTGTTTGGTCCAGGTGCGAAAATCCCGGGTTGAGGCAATGGCAAGTCGCGCTGTTTTTCCATTGTAGGCAGTATAGGTCATAAAAAACCGGCCATCTTCATGCTTGACGATCCGGGGATCCTCAACACCATCGAAATAGCAGAAATAGCAGGTTTCAGAATTCTCTTCTTCCGTCCCGTCTTTCTTATAGTTCCATTCGTAGGGTTTCATATCGTCGTTGTCTGGAAAAAAGACAGGCCTGGGTTCTTTTTTGAACCGCAATCCGTCCTCACTGAATGCCAAACCAATCCTGGAGGTCCCCAAGGAATCCTGTGCGCGATAAAAAAGTAATACCTGATCATTGTAAACTACCGCGGTTGGGTTCAGCACATTCCTTTCCTCCCATTGTACTTCTTTTCGAGTGATAGGATCTGTAAAAACGAAACTCTCTTCGGGTTGTAATATGGGATTGAGGCTATCCACTTTTTCAAAATAGGGAAATGCCCAGGACTCCTCTCCATTAAATTGCTCCTTCTGAGCCTGTTCTGGAGAACAACTAAAAATCAAACTTGTAAGCACTGCCAAATAAAGTAGTTTATCCATTTCGATTTTCTTTTCAGAAAGATAACCCAAATAACGTGGCTTGAGTTTTAACAGCTCTTTGGTCACAAGGAGCTCATGGGGTGTTTATCCACTAACACTCCTCATTATTCAGATAACGGAAAATACCTAGTGTTCTAACATAATGATGAATGTCAGCCTTTTTTGTGTGAAATATCACAAAGCGGACGCAAGGCCCTATCTACCTTCATTTATTAGAACCGACCTGAATCAAAAAACAACAATCCAAAGCTATGAGAAACGGCCTTCTATACCTGATAACTTTAATTTTTCCAGTTCTTTTACAAGCTCAGACCCCCACTGGGGTATCTGCAGAAGGATTCCGGACAACCGTATTTTTACAATGGGATGAATACCAAGGTTTTGATGCAGTGGGAGTAAATATTTACAGAACCCAACAAAGCCAGAACTACGGGGCACCTTCCAGACAGGTGGGTAATTATCCCAACTACACGGATTACAATCTCCAGCCTAATACCATCTACTACTACAAGGTCTCCTTCTTTGATGGAGCTGGAAATGAAAGTCCACTCTCCAATGAGGTTTTGGTGAGTACAAATAATCTGGACTACCTGAAGGTTGCTAACCTGGATCTCTTGATACCCATTTATTTGGGGAGCATGACGCCGACAGGGCCCCAGGAATTCATGGA
>JABDJM010000106.1 GCA_013002475.1 Saprospiraceae bacterium
GAGGAAGGAGGACTTCGAGCTGATCCCATCAAGAAGGCAACGGCTATCAGCACCTGGAATGTTGGCACCCTGCATGGCTGCCATAAGTTTTTCCTCCAGGCTTCCACTTGCATTCAGGAAGTTAGCCTCCATACTATCCAGGACATGCTCTCCGATCAAAATATTTCCCTGGATGCTATAGTTTGGGCCGACTCTATGTCCTGCTTCGGCTAAACAGCTTATTCCTGTATACCCTTTCGCATCGACCATCCCCATTGGGTCAAGGCTCACAATTCCGTATTGGCGATTGGTTGAGTTACCAAACTGGCAAGCATCATTTGCGATCAACCATGATAAAGTGGATGTGGCGTCTGCCCCGTTTGTTAATTGCTGTATACCATTGTTCAAATTTGTATTAGGAATACAAACGGTTGCTTGAGCATTGATAGCCCCTTTACCGGGAACCAGATCAGAAATGATTACCGCACCACCGCATCCTCCGCAATCAGCTGAGGTCAAACAAGTCGCCCCTGCACTTCCCACCTTTCCAGTTTCAACATCAATGGCGACAATTGAAAAGGTATGTTGTGCCCCCAAAGGCAACAGCAAACAGAAGAAAGAGAATATCAAGTTGGTTAGTTTCATCAGTTTTAATTTTGTGCATCCTCCACCCACTTATCACGGGCATCCGGGATTTGCCAGGCGGAACCGGCATTTTCAATACTATTAAACATAGGCAGCCAATCACTTGGGCCCGCAGATTCGGTCAGGATCTCATAACGCCTCAATTTCAAGATCGAATCCATTGGGTTTATCAATACTGGACAGGCTTCCACACAGGCGTTGCAGGTAGTGCAAGCATGAATCTCTTCTTTGCTGATATAGTCAAAAAGGGTTTTGCCGTCATCGTAATTATCCCTTGTAAACTTTCCGCTATCCAGATTTTTCCCAACCTCTTCTGCCCTGTCCCGAATATCCATCATGACCTTTCGTGGAGATAATTTTTTACCCGTAAGATTCGCAGGACAAACAGAAGTGCACCGACCACATTCAGTGCAGGTATACGCCTCAAGAATATTTTTCCAGCTCAATGTAAAAACATCGTTACTGCCAAACTCGGGTAAGTCTGCATTGGGATCCGGTTCTTCCTCTTGATCCAAAAGCCCCATCATAGACTTCACTTCATTCATGATCTCTGGCATATTTTCCATTTGCCCTTTTGGGCTTACTCGGGCATAGTAAGTATTCGGAAATGCCAGTAGGATATGGAGGTGTTTAGACGAAGGGAGATAGTTCAGAAAACCCAGGACTGCCAGTAGGTGCAGCCACCAGCCAAGACGCTCAATGACAACTAGTGTAGATTGAGAAAGACCACCAAAAACTGCAGGGCCTGCCCATTCAGTAAATGCGAATGTCCCTGGGTCAAAATAATGTTGCGGATCAAGACCTTGTAAAACCACATCAGCTCCGTTCATACAAAAGATCCCTACAAGCAGAACTAGCTCTCCAAAGAGGATCAGGTTACCGTCCAATCTGGGCCAGCCATCCATTTCGGAAGTATAAAATCTAGGAACTTTCAATAGGTTACGCCTAGCAAGAAAAACAAAGGTCCCAACAAAAGCCAACACAGAAAGAACTTCGATGGTACTGATCAAAAAAGGATATAAGCTGCCCAATATGGGGGCAAAGAATCGATGCTTTCCAAAAAATCCATCAATGACGATTTCGATCAGTTCGATCTGTGTGAAAAGGAAAGCAACATATATAAACAGATGAAATGTGGCTGGAATCCAACGCTTGAACATCTTCTTTTGACCAAAAGAAACCAACAGGACATTCTTCCATCGCTGGCCAGGGTTATCAGAGAAATCCTCGTCTTTTCCCAAAAGGATATTTCTTCTGATCCTGGAAAATTGCCGGAAGGCAAAATATCCTGCTCCGATAAGAACGGCTGCAAAAGCTAATTGCTGAAACATAAGTCAATTTTTTCCAGGAATACAATGAAGCGCTTATAGGCTAAATTTACAATCTTGAAGGAAAGGCGGCTTTAAATTGCCGGAAAAATTTACTTTTGATTCAAATTCTTCCGCCATTTCATGATAATCCTCAATTCAGTTCAGGTTGACCAAAAAATTCACAGGATAGCTCTTCAAATTCTGGAGAATAATCTGGACTCAGATTCAATTATTCTGGCAGGCATAAATAATGCAGGCTTCAATCTGGGAAATATGATCCTCGATAAATTGAGTACTCTGGCTGACAAGGATGTGCAGCTAACCAGAATAAAGCTGGACCCTGCCGAGCCTCTTTCTTCTGAAGTTAGCCTTGATATTCCCTTAGAGGACCTAGAGAATAAAACAGTGATCATTGTGGATGATGTTGCCAATAC
>JABDJM010000272.1 GCA_013002475.1 Saprospiraceae bacterium
ATGCATTTGCTGCTCAGAACTATCATGGCGATCCTTTGCTAGGAGGTGTGTTAGGTGGCCTGATCTTGTTGGGTATTCGACGTGGTGCCTTTTCGAATGAAGCAGGGATCGGTACAGCCCCGATGGCTCATGGTGCCGCTAAGACGAGCGAAGCGGTGCGGGAGGGTTTGGTGGCTATGATGGGACCTGCGATCGACACCTTGATCGTTTGCACACTTACTGCCCTAACAATATTAGTTACTGGTGTCTGGCAAACAGAAGCCAGCAACGGAGTTACACTTACAGCCTCAGCCTTTGACGCTTCGCTGCCAGGGATTGGAAAATATTTGCTGTTGATCTGTATTGCAGCCTTTAGCGTGTCCAGTTTATTCTCTTATAGTTATTATGGCAGTAAATGCCTGGGCTTTTTGGCCGGGGCACACAACAAGCATTGGTACAATTACTTTTATGTAGCGAGCATTGTTGTCGGTGCTACTTTCTCGCTTGACGCCATCCTGAATTTGATCGATGGCTTCTTCGCCCTGATGGCTATTCCTACAATGATCGCAACGCTGTGGATGGCCCCTCGGGTGATGAAGGAGGCGAAGCGATACTTTGGGGAGCTGAGGGGTTAGGGATCCTAAGCCCGAAGGGACCTGCCGGCAGGCAGGCAGGTTGCTGAGCCCGGCATCTCACGGCGTAGACCGGAATCTACGCCGAACAAGGTTGAGGTTTAGTCTTAGACCGGAATCGAGGTTTAGGAGTGGACGGAATCTACGCCAAACAGGGGAGGAACAAGTTGAGCGTAGATTCCGATCTACGCTCAACTTCGCAGCCGCCAACTATCTTCCAACTATCCACCCACAATATTCCAACTATAACTATTTTTGTCCCCATGTCCTTTCCTACAGATATCGAGATCGCTCAAGGAGCTGAGATCCGACACATTTCCACGATTGCAGAAAAATTAAATATTGACCAGAACCAGCTGGAGCTTTATGGAAAACATAAGGCTAAGCTTCCACTAAGCTTGCTCAATCCCGAACGGATGCAGGCCTCAAACCTAATCCTGGTAACGGCCATGACCCCCACCCCGGCGGGTGAAGGCAAAACAACCACCTCTATTGGCCTTACAGAGGGGATGAATAAGATCGGGAAAAAAACTGTTGTGGTCTTGAGGGAACCTTCCTTGGGACCTGTCTTTGGGATCAAGGGTGGAGCTGCAGGTGGTGGATATGCCCAGGTTATTCCAATGGAGGATATCAACCTTCACTTTACGGGTGATTTTTCTGCGGTGGAAAAGGCGAACAATCTTCTTTCCGCTTTGATCGACAATAATCTTCAGGCAAAAGATGGGGGCTTGAACTTAGACCCACGGAGAATCGTTTGGAAGCGGGTCATGGACATGAATGACAGAGCACTTCGGGATATAACCATTGGTTTGGGTGGACCGGGAAATGGAATACCCAGACAAGATGGCTTCAATATTACTCCTGCTTCAGAGGTAATGGCAATCCTTTGTATGGTAGAGAATTTTGCGGATCTGAAAAAACGCTTAGGAAATATACTTATAGGATTTACACGTGATCGAAATCCTGTGTATGCCCGTGAGCTTAACGCCGAGAACGCTATGGCCATTCTTTTGAAGGATGCCATCAAACCAAATTTGGTGCAGACCTTGGAAGGAAACCCAGCAGTAATCCATGGTGGACCTTTTGCCAATATCGCACAGGGACCCAATACCATCATTGCGACCAAGATGGGACTCTCCCTGGGAGATTATGTAATTACGGAAGCAGGTTTTGGGGCCGACCTGGGAGCTGAGAAATTCCTGGATATTAAATGCGTGTCGGGTGGATTAAAACCGAAAGCCCTAGTGCTGGTAGCAACCATTCGTGCCTTGCGTCATCATGGAGGTGCGAAAAGAGAGGAGTATAACCATGCCAGTGTAGAACGAGTGAAGACGGGTTTTGCTAATCTGGAAAAGCACATAGAAAACTGCAAAAAATTCGGCTTGAATCCTGTAGTGGCCATCAATGCCTTTCCTTCTGACAGCGAGGAAGAAACTAAATGGATTCAATCGGCCTGTGCCGACCTTGGAGTCCAGGCAATTGTTGCGAAGGGTTTTGCAGATGGAGGAGCTGGCATGACTGATCTTGCAGAAGCGGTCGTAGCTGAGATCGATAAAGGGGAAAATGATTTCAAACCCCTATATGATTGGAAGATTTCTGTGAAGAAAAAAATTGAAACCGTTGCCAAAGAAATTTACGGCGCCGATGGAGTTGTCTTTACAAAGCAAGCACTCACCGACCTTCGAAAGATAGACAGGTTGGGATTGAATGAGTTGCCCATTTGTATGGCAAAGACACAGAAGTCTTTCTCTGACGACGATAAATTGCTTGGACGACCTGAGGGTTTTGAGGTGACTGTACGCGAGTTTGAATTTGCGACAGGTGCTGGTTTCTTGATCCCAATCCTTGGTAAGATGATGCGAATGCCCGGGCTGCCGGCGAAGCCGGCTTCGGAGGGCATGCATATCGATGATGAAGGCCGGATCAGTGGGCTGAGTTAGGATCAAAGTTGACCACACCCTCCTTATAATATACTCCGTGGGTATCTCCCCGGATCAATAGTACCGCATCCAGGTCTACAAAATCACAGGCACCTGCCAATGCGATAGAGGGTCGCAAACCAATTCCTGAACAGGACATGCAGCCGATCAGGGTTTTTAAACCAAGATCTTTTGCCTTCTGCAAAATTCCTAAGGCCGGAGTCAATCCTCCACATTTATCCAGCTTGATATTGATGCCATGGAAGATCTCCTTTAAACCAGGCAGATCATTTTCATTTTGGAAACTTTCGTCGGCAATAAGTGGAATTGCGCTTACTGAGGCCACCTTTTTTGCTTCGGGATCAAAAGGATTTTTGAAGGGTTCTTCGATGAATTCAAAACTCTCGCCACCTGCCTGCTT
>JABDJM010000127.1 GCA_013002475.1 Saprospiraceae bacterium
TAATAATGGTGATGGTTCCTTTTCCGACCATACCGCCCATTCTGGTTTGACTGGAATTTTTGGTGGACTAAATGTAGTAACTGCTGATTATAATAATGATGGGCATATGGATGTATTTGTACTTCGGGGGGGCTGGATGGGCGCAGCAGGAAATCACCCTAACTCCTTATTAAAGAATAATGGTAACGGAACTTTTGAGGATGTGACATATGCGTCTGGTTTGCTTTCATTTCATCCTACTCAAACAGCTTCCTGGGGCGACTTCAACAATGATGGCTGGATAGACCTATTTGTCGGCAATGAACATGGGGGTGCAGATCAAAACGATAATCCGAGCGAATTATATCTTAATCAAAAGGATGGAACATTTAGAAACGTTGCATCCCAACTAGGCTTGGATGTGAGAGTTTTTGCAAAAGGTACTGCATGGGGAGATATTAATAATGATGGACTCCAGGACCTATATATATCAAACCTCTTGGGAAAAAACCTTCTCTTCCTAAATGAGGGGGGGACCTCAATTAACGATTGGAAGTTTACTGATATCAGTAAAACATCAGGAGTGGAAAATCCTTTATCCAGTTTCCCAACCTGGTTTTGGGATTTCGATAATGATGGCTGGCTCGATATTTTTGTTGCCTCTTATGATATGGCCAATCTTATTACTGCTCAGGTGGTAGAAGCTAATTATTGGTTAGGAAACAAGGATTTCGTAAAATCTAGATTGTATAAAAATAACGGAGATAACACATTTTCTGATGTAACAACAGAATTTGGATTAGATCGTCCTATGTTTTCGATGGGGGCTAATTTTGGTGATCTGGATAACGATGGTTTTTTAGACATGTACATTGGAACCGGTGCCCCAAACCTCCGGTCAATAATTCCAAATCTTGCTTATCGAAATAATGCTGGAAAGTCTTTCGAAGACGTTTCTCTAACCTGCGCTTTTGGCCACCTTCAGAAGGGGCATGGAGTTGGTTTTGCCGACTTGGATAATGATGGGGATCAGGATATCTATACAGTTTTGGGAGGCGCATACGAAGGAGATAACTATAACAACGCGCTATTTGAGAATCCAAATGAAACAAACGCCTGGATTACCTTGGAATTAGAGGGCATAAATTCAAATAAAAAGGCAATTGGCTCAAGAATTAAAATCACTACCACCAATCACCGAGACAAAAAAGAAATATTTTATGCGGTGGTATCTACTGGTGGCAGTTTTGGTTGTTCAAGCGTCCGCCAGGAAATGGGACTAGGCCAGGCAAAGGAGATTGATGAAATTGAGGTGACCTGGTCGAATGGTAGCCAAACGGTTCAGAAATATCTTGGTGCAAAATTGAATAAGGCATTTAGAATAATTGAAGGTCAAAGTGCCTTGCAAGACCTTGATTATCCAATGACTAAATTTAAGGATGCACCCATGGAGGGCCATAAACATCACCACTAGGCTCACAATAATTCAAATTTTAACACTTCAACTGGATTGGGAATTTTGGTTCTTCTACCCTTGCTTTTGCTAGCCGATTACTTAACCCTTCCCGCTAAAGTTCCTTCTCAAAAATTTACTCCGTAATTCTTCCATCCTTCATTTTAATTCTTTGGCTTGGCAACTGCCTCTTATAACTTATTCTCCTTAATTTGAAATTTGAAGATGCAACATCTTCAAGAAAAGAAAGATCTCCAGCAAATGGATAAATAAAAAACTCACAGATATGCTAAAAGACAAAAAGGTGAACGTTAAAGTAAAGCTTGCCTTCTTTTGGGTAGCCTTGATGTTTCTTTATATCTATAACGACATCTTCTCCATGTATCAGCCTGGTCATGCAGCGGACCTAGTAGCAGGACACCTGGAAGGCATGCAATTCACTCCCAAATTACTTTTAGGAGCAGCAGCACTCATGGCAATCCCGAGTATTATGATCCTGCTTTCCCTTATATTAAAAGCCAAAGTAAATCGATCAGTGAACATCATCCTGGCTGTGTTTCACATCCTTGTACTCATAGGTACCCAGTTTGTGGGTGATACTGAGTCTTGGCATTATTGGAGGTTCAATGAACTCCTTCAAGTCTTTTTCCTCGGGATCATAATTTGGACCGCCTGGAAATGGCCAACTCTTGAACCCTCTAATGTTTGATCTAATTATGATCCATAGAGCTTCATTCTTAATAATTATCATTTCCCTTTTCTTAGGATGTGAACCACTCCAGGACAACCCTGGAGAGAAATCCGGATTTATTGAGATCAACCAAACTCAGCACTATTACAATTTTGTTGGAGAAGGAGACACGCTTGTAGTTTTACATGGAGGTCCGGGCTTAAGCCATCATTATCTGAAGCCGCAATTAGATTCGCTTCTAGCTTCTGAATTCACCCTACTCTACTACGATCAGAGAGGCAGTGGTTGGACAGAGGGTGAGAAGGATACAATCCAGCTTCACATTGAGTCATTCGTTCAAGACTTAGACCAATTACGAGATCATTTTGAGCTTTCTAAACTAAACCTCCTTGGACATTCTTTTGGCGGCTTACTGGCCATGTATTACGGCATTGAATTTCCGAATAAGGTCAATTCCTTGGTTTTGGTGGATACAGATGCAGCCAGTTATGCTTTACGGACACCCTATCAAATTAAAATGATCAATTCCCGGCTAACAGAAAGACAAAATGCTTACCTGGATAGTCTTGAACAAACTGATGAATTCAAAAATTATGATCCCAAGGTGTACGAGGATTATTACCAAACCTTTCTAACCTCCTACTTTGCGGATCCCGCGGATGCTGCCAAAGTTCATTTGGGATTTGATTCCAAAAATGTTCCAAAGATCAGTTCAACCAATAGTAGGGTTAGGTCAAATCTGGGGAAATACGACATTCATGGTAAGCATACAATAATTGATTGCAAGACCTTGATCATGCAGGGGAATGAAAGTGTTTTTTCAGTTGAGGGAGCTATGGCAATACACGATCAGATACCGAATTCAGAAATACATTTGTTTGATGATTGTGGTCATTTTGAATATATCGAAGCTCCTGATAAGTTTAAAAAGCTGGTGCTTAATTTCTATTCAAGAAAATAAGGGGAAGCCCCATTGAAGCTGTAAAGCTCCTACTATGAAGAAATTTTTTAAACCCTATAGCCTCCTTCTTTTCCTCCTTGTGATCTTGTGCTTCTTTTTTTTGGGGCTGACCTTCGCCATCCTGTCTGATGCTGGTAAAAACCAAGGTTTAGCGGGAGGAGCAATTGTGTTAGGGTATGGAGTGATTAGTGCCGTTTTTGGTTTAGTAAGCTCACTTGTTTTCGTTTATTTCCAGGATCGGAAAGTTATTATTTCAGCCAACAAGTTATTGGGGTTTATTGTGATGGGGTTCCTGGCATATTATATTTGGAACTATAACGCTAATGTGAAACCAAACATTGAAGATCGAAAACAAGAGATGCCGGCAAAACCTACCAGGCCAACAGATTATTAATTAGCTTAAAGCTGCTCTTAATCCAAACCTATGCTAACAAGAATTACAACATTTTCAGTTTGCATCCTTTTTTCCCTTTGCAATTTGAATGCCCAGGAGACACTCTTTGAATCTATGGAGCATGATGGGCAAACCAGGCAATATATTATTTATGTACCTGCAATTTACGAAGGGTCCGAAGCGGTCCCACTAATGTTTAATTTTCATGGGTATACTGGAACTGCCAATGGCCAAATGATTGGTACCGGGATGCGTCCCGTTGCTGATACCGCAGGATTTATTATTGTTTATCCCCAAGGCTCATTATTCTTTGGTGCTTCACATTGGAATGTTGGCGCCTGGACTAATGGAAGCACTGTCGATGATCTCGGATTTACCTCTGCAATGATTGATGCCGTCGCAAGCCAATTTAACATTGATCTTGACCGAGTTTACAGTTGTGGATATTCAAATGGAGGATACTTCAGCTTTGAATTGGCCTGCCAGCTCAGTAATCGTTTTGCTGCAATCGGTTCGGTTGGCGGCAAAATGAGGTCTGAGACCTTTGAAGCCTGTGATCCTGACCATCCCATGCCGGTGGTGACAATTCATGGCACAGATGACAATGTTGT
>JABDJM010000136.1 GCA_013002475.1 Saprospiraceae bacterium
GGGCTGATCGCCGCCAGGCTCTTAAATGATCCACTTCCACATTGTCATATCGTGACCTCCACTACTCACAAAACTTTGCGGGGTCCTCGCGGGGGAATCATTATGGTTGGGAAGGATTTTGAAAATCCCTGGGGAAGAAAAACGAAAAAGGGAAATCCGATTATGATGTCCTCTATACTTAACTCCGGAGTATTTCCCGGAATGCAAGGTGGCCCGTTGGAACATGTAATTGCCGCAAAGGCAGTCGCCTTTCAAGAAGCGCTCAGGCCTGAATTCAAGAGTTACTGTGAACAAGTAATTCGAAATGCAGAGGCAATGGCTCAGGCATTTGTGGATAAAGGATACGAGGTGATCTCCGGAGGCACTGATAACCACATGATGCTTATCGATCTTCGGAATAAAGGGGTAACTGGTAAGTCTGCGGAGAAATGTTTGGTAAGGGCGGATATTACGCTCAACAAAAACATGGTTCCATTTGATACACAATCACCCTTTGTAACCTCAGGTGTTAGAGTGGGTTCTGCCGCGGTTACGACCAGAGGATTTAAGGAGGCGGATTGCGTTCAGGTAGTAGATTGGATCGATCATTTGGTCAACAGGATCGATGATGAATCAGCCATCCAGGATATTCGTCAAAAGGTGAATGAATTCACTAAGGCGTTTCCACTATATCAGAATCCGGTCCAGGTTTAATCCATTCTTTGGATGATCATGGAGCTCGCGCCCCCACCACCATTACAAATGGCGGCTAAGCCGATCTTCCCTTCTCTGGTACTCAATACATTATTAAGTGTCGTCAGGATACGGGCTCCACTGGCTCCTAATGGATGACCAAGTGCAACCGCTCCACCATGGACATTCACCTTGTCTTCAGAAAGGCCCATCTCCTTATTAAAAGCCATCGTTACCACAGCAAAAGCTTCATTTACTTCAAAGTAGTCCACATCCTCAAGACTTAGACCAGCCCTGTCGAGGGCCTTCTTGGCTGCGATCGGTGGTGTGGTAGTGAACCATGCTGGCTCCTGGGCAGCGTCAGCAAAACTCAGGATACGAGCCTGTGGCTTAAGCCCCAATTCTTCTGCCTTTTCCTTGCTGATCAAAATGATTGCTGATGCTCCGTCATTGATTGTGGAGGCATTAGCAGCAGTTACCGTTCCTTCCTTTGTGAAGGCTGCGCGCAGTTTTGGAATTTTGTCAAAGTTTACTTTTTTGTACTCCTCATCTTCGGACATCAGAATCGGATCTCCTCTTCGCTGAGGAATTTCGACTGGCAGGATTTCATTTCCAAAAATTCCCTTCTCTGTTGAGTCGGCAGCCCTTTTGTAGGATTGTATGCTAAAAGCATCCTGAGCTTCTCTGGAGATGTCATATTTCTTAGCCGTTGCATCAGCACATACGCCCATGGCCTGATGGTCATAAGCATCTGTAAGCCCATCCTTTGCCAAACCGTCCACCAGGGTACTGTCTCCATATTTATTTCCCCATCTCGCTTTTGGAGCATAGTAGGGAACATTCGACATAGATTCCATCCCGCCGGCAAGGACAATATCGTTATGGCCCAGCATGATGCTTTGTGCTCCTATCATCACGGATTTCATTCCTGATGAGCAGACCTTATTAACAGTCGTGCAAGGAACCTCCTTGGGGATATCGGCGCCGAGGGCGGCTTGCCGTGCTGGAGCTTGCCCTAGATTGGCGGAGCAAACATTTCCAAAATAGACCTCGTCCACCTGGTCCGGAGAAACACCAGCTTTTTCCAGTGCTCCCTTAATGGCAATGGTTCCAAGTTCTACTGCCGTGAAACCGGAAAGGGCTCCTCCAAAACTCCCCATTGGAGTCCTCAAGGCCCGCAGGATATATACTTCTTTCATGCTGAATTTTTGTGCTGCAAAAGTACCAAAAAAGGAAAAGCCCCGGCAGGATACTGCCAGGGCTTCTTTGTAGCGGAGGCAGGACTTGAACCTGCGACCTTCGGGTTATGAGCCCGACGAGCTACCAACTGCTCCACTCCGCGATATATACTTTGAAAGCATTTTTTCAAAGGGATGGCAAATATACAGGTTTTTTTTGCTATCTCAACTCATAACAGCCATGAGAGGCAAAAAGTTTCGGCGGCTAATTCAGGTACTTTTTAATTTGATCAAGCATGGCATTTTCGGGGATTTCCTTTCCATCATTATACTTCATTACCCTGATGAGATCCTGAGTGAGAGCAGGATTAATACCCAGTCTGATCCCAATACTATGGGCCATGTCTTCTTCCTTTTGACGGATCTTTCTGTCAACCCTCATAGTAAACAACAAATAGTAAAGGATGGTCATTCGTTCCTTTTCGGCCGAGGGTGGTTTGAAGGGAAATTGTTCAGGCTTTGTTTTGATCAGGTTCACCTCTTCAGGAACCACTCCTAATTGTTCAGCTACATGCTCAATGTATTTTTCCTCAATGCGGCTTTGCTCTTTATCCGCCCTGGCCATTTCACATAGCAGAGCAATAACGGACCGATTGCGTTCGGCATCCTGGTTGAAGTCTTCAAACATCGCAATTGCTTTGCTGGAAAAATACGGTTTTTCTTTTCCTTATTTACCTTTCCCCTGGACCAGTACTAAAAGGGTGTAAAAGAGGATCTTAAAATCCAGGGCAAGGGAGCGATTTTCGATATACAGAATATCAAACTTCAATCGCTGAAGCATTTCATCAAGGTTTGAAGCGTATCCATATTTAACCTGCCCCCAGGAAGTGATCCCTGGTCGGACCTTCAGAAGATGCTTATAATGAGGAGAGATAGCAACGATCTGATCAATGTAGTATGCCCTTTCTGGTCTCGGTCCCACCAGGCTCATTTCCCCTTTAAGGACGTTTACAAATTGTGGAATCTCATCGATCCTCCATTTTCTCATAACCTTACCCCAGGAAGTAATCCGAGTATCATTTTCAGATGACAGTTGGGGTCCGCCAGATTCAGCATCCAGGAACATTGACCTAAACTTATAAATGGAAAATGGACGGCCATTCAATCCGACACGAGTCTGCTTAAAAAAGACCGGACCATCAGAGGAAAGCTTTACCCTTATCATGGTAAAAAGGATAAAGGGAGAGAGTACTACCAAAAGAACAGCGGACACCACAATGTCAAGAACTCGCTTTAGGATTCGTTGCCATCTTGGCATCATTTCCTGTTGAATCTCAATCAGAACAGCTCCGTAGAGGTAGTTCATTTTAACATTACCTAGTAGGATATCATAGATGTCGGGGATGATCTTAATTAAAAGATCTTCACCAAAATCAAAAAGGATATTAACAATGTCTCTTACCTGGTCATGCTCGGAAGTCTCAATAGCAATAATCACCTCCTCGATATTGTGTTGCTCTACAACAGAGGCTAATTCTGACAGTTTCCCTAGCTGTGGTATAAAGTCGTCTAATTCTTTTTTGGAGGAACCGTTAGTAGAAATGTAACCCAGAAACTTTTGACTGGAACCTTTTTCTGATTGGCTGATCTCCTGAAAAATATCACAAGCTTTTTGGTTGCCACCAATCATCAGGGTATTGTAATACACTTCTCCTGTCTTCAATCTTTTACTTGCGCGGGTGAGCAGGATCATCCGCATAATTGCTGTCAGGAAGAAATGCAAGGAAAAGAGTACAAGGAAGCTTTGATAGTAGTTGGTGTAGTCTACCATAAAGTCATCCAGAATTAGGGTGAAGAACAGAAAGAGCACCCCGAGAAAAGAAAGGAAAAAGGTTCTAGCTATAGTGGCTAAACGGGAAAGGCGATATATATCCTGATACTTATCGAAAATGTCGTAGATAAAAACCCAGCCCAAAGGAATAAGCAGAGTTCCGTACCAAAAGTTGGGATCTTCCAACAAAGAAGAATCTACGACAGCTCCCTCAACATTTTTTCGGTACAAAAAGAACAAAGCCCAGGCAGCCATAGCCATCAGATAGTCAGCTATACGATAGAGGAGGAGGTCTCTACGCCTTCGATTTTGCTTCATACTTCATTTAGGCCTCTAGGGGCCTGGAACTAAAGATAACCTCGCTCATCTATTTTACATAAATGAGCTTAAAATTATCCAGGTATGTTTTTCTCTCCCCTATTACTATTTGCCCATCTTCAACAGGCATCCTTAACCGCAGCACAATTTGCCAGGCTTCAAGACCCTGCACAGTATTCAATATTTCAAGGAGAGTCGTAAAATTTATATAGATCTTACCCCATTCGCTTTTCGCAGTAACAGCATTTTGAAAACTGGTTTCCCTACCACCGCTTGTGCTAAGCCAGGATATACCAACCTCAAAGGTTTCCTCTGTTTGATAGTTTAATTCTAAATATACCGGGACCCCAGGAAGAGGAAGTTCTTCAATAATAGATGAGCCTACCATAAGAGTTGGATGCTCATCATCCACCAACAGAATAGCCGACCGGCTTCCTTCAAAAACAATATCGGAAGTCAGGTTGACTGAGGTGATAGGGTCATTATCCAATTCCTCCCTAAAAACCTGATTTTCACTCTCGAATTCTTCTATAAAGACAAATTCAAGATTGTCTTTATAAGAGGCTGTCACGGACAACGGAGTTACCATTCCTGCTTGAAGATCTACATCCACAGAAATTGGTTTCAACAGGGCATAAGGAACAGGCGTAGCTGAAATTCCGTTATCATTTATTCCTGGAAAAATGTCTATTTGATGGGTTCCTTCCTTTAAAATGGGAATCTGCGCAGGGAGAAAGAATTGACCAAGGTCTTCGATGCCTGAAAAAAGTCTCGCATACTTGAAATCTGCAGAGGTACTTCCCTGTCCTAAACCAGTTTGAAGATCAATGGATTCGATCTGAACATAAGCAGGGATCCGCTCCTCCGGATTACAGGCAGACAAGAGACTAAAAATAAAGATGGCAAGGAAAGAGTAAGAAATTCTTTTCATGTCCCTAGGATAACGTTTAATTCCTCTTTTAGCGTCCTTAGTGATGCAACACTTTTTGAGTACTATTTTCCATTTCCCGCTGTATCCAATGGGCAGTATCCAAAGCCCTGTATCCATCCTGAATGCCTACAATAGGTTCAGAATCTTTTGAAATGGTTTCAGCAAATGAAGCTAATTCCATTTGAATGGCATTACTGGGTTGAATTTGGGGGCTCTCGATCTGGATCAACTTCTTTCCTTTGGCTGTTTCCAGGGGCATCATACTTGAGGCTTTTGTAGGATCAACCTTATCGACATCGTGTAACCTAATGATCTGGACATCCTTTTCCAGAAAATCTAAGCTGATATATGCATCTGGCTGAAAGATCCGGAGCTTTCTCATTTGCTTCAGAGAGATTCGGCTTGCTGTAAGATTGGCTACACAACCATTCTCAAATTGTATGCGTGCATTGCAAATATCCGCAGCATTACTCACGAGGGCTACTCCAGAGGCGTGGATCTCTGCAATGGGTGAAGCTATCAGGCTCAACAAAAGATCCAGATCATGGATCATGAGGTCCAATACCACAGAAACATCTGTCCCTCTGGGATTAAATGGGGCCAGACGATGGGCCTCTACAAAAAGCGGACTTACAGGAAAATCTTTGAGGGCTAAAAAAGCTGGATTGAACCTTTCTACATGTCCGACCTGAATTTTCAAACCAGTTTGCTTTGCTATGGAGGCTAGTTCCCTTGCTTGATCTGGCTCTTGGGTAACAGGTTTTTCAAGAAAAACATGCTTACCTGCATTAAGGGCTTTTTGTGCAAGATCAAAATGACTAATGGTTGGTGTTACTATGTCAACAGCGGCAGCCTCATTGATCAAGTCTTCAGCAGTGGCGAAGCGCCTCAGACCGAATTCCTTTTCTGCTTTCTGAGCCGCCTCATCATTCGTATCAAAAAAACCTATGCATTCAAATGCAGGTACATCCCGCAAACACTTAAGATGTATCTTGCCTAGGTGACCTACGCCCAGGACACCGATCTTGATCGGCTTATTTTCGATACTGCTCAACTCTCAATCAATTTTGGGTTCATTCCCATCATGGAGAATCCACCATCATGAAAAAGATTCTGCATGGTAACATATCGGGTTAGGTCTGAGAATAGAGTAACACAATAATCTGCGCATGCTTCACCCGGGGCATTACCCATCGGCGACATTTTGTCCGCATAGTCGAAGAACTCATCAAAGCCCTTTACTCCGCTCCCTGCTGTGGTGATGGTTGGAGATTGACTGATGGTGTTAACGCGGACCTTATTTCTTTCGCCAAAATGATATCCAAAGCTTCGGGCAAATGATTCGAGCAAAGATTTCGATTCTGCCATTTCGTTATAATCCGGGAAAGTTCTTTGAGCGGCGATGTAAGTAAGAGCAAGGATACTCCCCCACTCTGTCATGGCATCCTGTTTCCACAGGACTTGCATGACCCGGTGAAATGAGATGGCTGAAATATCCAGAGTCTTATGCATCCAATCATAGTTCAGATCGGTGTAGTCTCTTTTTTTTCTGACATTCAGAGACATACCAATGGAGTGCAAGACGAAGTCAATTTTACCTCCAAGTAATTCCTGGGATTTGGTGATCAGGTTCTCCAGATCTTCCATGTTCGTGGCATCGGCCGGAATTACCTCTGTTTTGCATATTTCAGCAAGCTTTTGGATCTTTCCAAAGCGCAAAGCCACAGGGGCATTAGTCAAAACGATCTGGGCTCCTTCCTCAACCACTCGTTCGGCAATTTTCCAGGCTATTGATTTTTCATCCAATGCGCCGAAAATGATCCCCTTTTTCCCTTTTAATAGTTGATTTGTCATAAAAAAAATTTTGCGGGCCAAAGATAGGAAATCAAGTCAGACCCTTAATAGCTCCTTTGCATTTTCGATGGCGGGAGCGGAAGGCGGTGATCCACTCAACATTGTAGCCACCTCCAGGATTCTATCTTCCTCTTCCAAAAGCCGCACCTGGGTGATTGTCCGGTCTTTTTCCTGAGATTTGTAGACAAAATAGTGTCGATCAGCCTGCACAGCGATTTGAGGTGTATGAGTAATGCTGACTACCTGATGCCGTTGGCTGAGATCCTTAAGAATGACTCCCATTTTCAGGGCAACATCTCCGGAAATCCCCGTGTCTATTTCATCAAAGATCAGGGTCGGTAGTGGAATCGCGTCGGCAACCAGAGATTTAACAACCAGCGTCAACCGACTTAACTCTCCTCCTGAGGCCACCTCCCGGATCGAATGATATTGACTTCCTTTATTTGGAGAAAAAAGAAACTCGATCTGATCCAAGCCGGTTGGGGAAAAATCTTCAAGAGCCTTCTTCTCAATTTTCACCCTTGCATGCTCCATCCCTAACTCGGAAAGATTAGCAGCAATATTCTTTTCGAACTTTGGAATGACTAACTTCCTTTCT
>JABDJM010000274.1 GCA_013002475.1 Saprospiraceae bacterium
GCTTTTGATCTTCACCTGGGAGCAACTCAAAAAAATCCTCGAGGCTTTTTGCATTTCTGGCCTGTTCAGAAAGAATGTATTCAATCTCAACGTCCCCGGCTTCGGTTTTAAGACCGGCCTCTCGGGCAAGTATAATTAGTTTTCGCCGGACATCTATTCCGTTAAGATCTATTCGGGGATCCGGCTCCGTGTAACCTCTGTCTTTTGCCTCCAAAACCACTTCACTGAATTTCTTTCCAGGACCAAAGGTGTTGAAAATAAAACTTAGAGATCCAGATAAAACACCCTCGATCTTCAGGATCTTATCTCCACTGATCAGCAGATCATTTAGCGTGTTTATAACAGGAAGGCCTGCTCCAACATTTGTTTCATAATGAAACTGGACGCCTCGTTTGTCGGCTATATTTTTTAGCCGCTTGTATTGAATGAAACCTGAACTGGTTGCAATTTTATTTGCAGTAGATATTGATATGCTTTCATCAAGGATGCTTTCATAAAAGGAGGTAACCTTGTCGCTTGCAGTATTGTCTACGAAAATAGAATTGGAGAGATTAAGTTTCGTCATCTTCTCAAGGAAGGCAGACATGCTCATTGGCTCTCCATTAGCAAGAGCATCTTTCCAGGAATCCGGATTCACCCCTTGGGGGTCGAACAACATTTGTCGACTGTTTGCAAGACCTATGATCTTTAGCCGCATACTATGCTTCTCCTCAATGAAGTTCTTTTGCTTTTTAATTTGATCAATAAGCGTACTCCCAATTAACCCAACTCCAACAATGAAAAGATTTAGCTCTTTTACATTGGAAAGGAAGAACGCTTCGTGCAGAGAGTTAAGGGCTTTGGATTCATCCTCATTTGGAACTACCACAGAAACATTCAACTCGGAACTTCCCTGAGCGATTGCCACGCAGTTAACACCATTCTTTCCCAGAGCCTGAAAAAGTCGCCCGGCGATCCCTGGTTGGTACCGCATGTTTTCGCCGATCACTGCAACGGTGGAAAGATCTGTTTCTACTTTTATTGGATCGACAACACCAAGATTTCGTTCATAGGCAAAGGCATCTTCAACGACATGTTTTGCTTCAATCGCTTTTTCCGGAGCAATGGCAAAACTAATGCTGTGCTCAGATGACCCCTGAGTAATCATGATCACGTTAATACCCGCCTGAGCCAAAGCCGAAAACAAGCGACCCGAAATTCCAGGAACTCCAAACAGTCCTGAACCCTGCAGCGTAAGCAATGCAATGCTGCTAATTGAACTTATACCTTTGATGATATGCCCATTTTCACCAGATGACTTACTGATATAAGTCCCTGAATGATCAGGGTTAAATGTGTTTTTTATTACCAGTGGAATCCCTGCTTTTAGTGCCGGTTGTAGGGTAGGGGGGTAGATGACCTTTGCGCCAAAGTGAGACATTTCCATGGCCTCCATATAGGTAAGTCTGGGAATGGTAAAGGCGGACTTCACTTTGCGCGGATCAGCTGTAAGGACGCCATCTACATCTGTCCAAATCTCAATTTTTTCTGCTGAAAGACCTGCTCCAAGAAGTGAAGCGGTGTAATCTGAACCACCTCGTCCAAGTGTGGTGGTAAGCCCGCCATCCTCTGATGCGATAAACCCGGTTACTATCTGAACCTGAGGATGGTCGGCGAAATATCTTCGGATGTTTTCAAAAGTTTTCGGTTGGTCCACCCTCGCAGCACCAAAATTTTTATCTGTTTTGATAATTTTTCTGGCATCTAAATACCCGGCATCAATTCCCTTTGCCTTAAGAGCCCGGGAAATAATATAGGCTGAGTTTCTTTCACCAAAACTTAGCACATGGTCCATGGTTCTCGGAGAAACTTCCTGTACCAGATGGATACCATATAGAATTTTTTTTAAGGCCTCGTGGTTATCCTTGAGATCTTCCAGGGATGAATTATGGTGATCCTCTGGTATCAATTCTTTGGCGGCCTGGATGTGTCGTTCGACAAAGGCCTCGAATTTTGGAATGTAATTTTCATCGCCCTGGGCTGCGAGTTCGCTCATCTCAATAAGCGAGTCAGTCACTCCGCCAAAGGCAGAGAAAACCACAGTAAACTTGGTTCCTTGCTGATAATTATTAGCCAGGATATTCAGGACCTGAGCAACTCGGTCGGGCTTAGCTACTGAAGAGCCACCAAACTTTAAAACCTTCATTTTCGGGATTTACCAAATCAAGCCTACGAAGGTAGGCGAATGAAAAACAAAATGCCATTGTTTTATACGGTGTATAGAAAACAAGGTTTAATTATCCTGCTTATTGGTTTGGTTAAGTAAGGCCAAGGAATCATCTTCCTTTTGTCTCATCACTAATTGCTCTTCTTTGCTATTGTCTGTATAGCCACAAAGATGGAGCACGCCATGGATAATCACCCTGTGTAACTCGGTCAGAAGATCGACCTTATAAATTTGAGCATTTTCACGAATCCTGTCCAGACTAATAAAAATGTCACCTTCAAGCTCATCTTCTCCAAAAGGAAAAGTGATGATGTCGGTGAGAGTATCGTGACCCAGAAATTCTATGTTCAGGGAATGCAGGTATGCATCTGAGCAGAGTACAATATTCAGATCGCCGGTGGCTTTTCCTTCGTTCTTGGCCACGGCCTGAATCCAATCCTTTAATAATTCTGCGTTAGGCAGCTTGAAATCAACTTCTTCATTATGGAAGAGTATTTCTTTTCCTTTAGGAGTGTCCATTTGCAAAAGAAGTAAAATGGATGGAATTATCAGGCTCGGAAAAGCATTTCTACTGAACGACCTTCGTCAAGATAGCGAATCTCGTCTGCCAATTGTCTCATTAGAAATACGCCTCTTCCTCCGAGTTTGAGTAAATTCTCTGGGGAGGTAGGGTCAGGGAGGTTTTCGAAATCAAAGCCTTCTCCCTGGTCAGAAACGGTAAAAGAGAATCCTTTTGGTCGATATTCAAGTCTTACGGCCACTATTTTGGTGGAGTCATTACAATTTCCATGAGTTATGGCATTTGTAACGGCTTCGGTAAGACTAATAAGGATATTACCATATAGATTGGGACGGATCTTATATTTCGCGGCGATTTGCTCCACAAAGGATTCAATCCGAGCCACATTTGCCGGATCCGAGATCAGCGTAATTTCCTCCTGTTGACTTGTGATCATTCTTCTGAAAGACTCTGTTACAATACGATTGGGCCCCCAAAATGGTTCCAAAAATGGTAATTGTGGGCGAAAATCGTTGTTTAGGGAGCAAAAATGCTGTTGAGAGGGCCAAATTAGTCCTCTTTTAGTTGATTTATATACTCTTCAACTAAAATCTTGTAATAGGGCCTAAGTGATGGATTGACCGTTTTGTACAATTCGAGCTCAGCTTCTCTCTTTTTTAGATACTCCTCCATGGACGGCGGAATTTTGCGCTCTTGCTGCATCGCGGTCTCTGCTTTCCTCTTATTATCGAACTTCCTTTGCCTGTCGGCCTTTTCTGCCTCCAACAGACGCGTAAGGATCTCTTCCTGACGTTTCATCATCTCGTTAGTGAGATTTTTATTGACCAACTCTGTTTCGATCTTATCCATTTGATCAAGGATCTGCTGAAGCTCCTGTCCACCCTGTCCCTTTTCTTGTCCTTGTTTCTTTAGGTCCCTTAAAGCCTTTCTTAAAGCAGCTTGCCGCGCAGCCATCTTTGCAAACTCCTTGCTGCCGGGGCCACCCTTTCCTTTTTTCATGCCATCTTTCATTTGCTGCATTTGCTCATTCAGCTGCTTTTGGCCCTGGGATATTTTATCCATAGGAACAGAACCGGGCTTTCCCCCAGCCCCTCCAGGCTTATTACACATTTGGCTTCCGGACATCATGCTTGACATTTGTTGCTGCATTTGTTCCATGACTTCACTTAACATCAAAGCCAGATCATTCACATTTTTCATCGTCCTCTGTTGGTTGTCGGCAGCTTGAGGCTTTTGTCTCTCCTCCAAAAGTTCAAGACCCTTTTCCAAATTATCATCTACTTCGGAAACTTTCTCAACTACAAAGGACTCAATTTGAAACACGCGTTTTGCCAGGGCCTGAAGACTGTCCTTGATTAGGCCGAAGTCATCCTTGAGTTTGTATTGCTGCTGAACGAGTCCAACATAAACGGGAGTGTTAACGGTAGATTCATCTAAGTTGGCCATCAGGTCTTCTTGCTCAAAAGAGAGTCCGACAAGGTTTTCCAACAACTGCCGAAGAGCCTGCATGTCTTCCTCCATTTGTTCCATCTCCCCGGATTGCATACTGTTCTGCATGCTCTGGGCCATTTTCTTCATTTTCTCTGCAGCTTTCTTCTGGGACTTACTGGCCTTTTTGTTTTGTTGTTTTTCAAGTTGCTCCTGACTATCATCCAGGTCCTGCTCTATGTCCTCCATTTCCTCGGAGGGTTCATCGCCCATGTCTTTGGGACGCTCAAGCTCCTCATTCTTCTTTTCAAGCTCCTCCATTTTTTCCTGAAGCTTATCAAACTCTTCGTTGATGTCTTCCTGTTTTTCTTCCAGCTCTTCGTTGGTATCTTCCTGCTTTTCTGTTTCCTCAGCTAACCCCTCCTGCTCTTCAGCCAGCTCTTCCAGCTTCTCCACCATTTCCTGCATTTCCTGCTCCACTTCAAGGGTCTTGAAAAGCTCCATTAATCTATCTAGTTCCATTTCCAACTCCTTGTCCCCCATCTCCATTTCCTCCATGGACTCGAGCATATTCTCCTTGTTCATTTCTTCCATGAGTTCCTGGATCTGCTCCATAAGCTCCTTCATCTCATCATTCATTACCTCCTCAAAAGCTCCTGAAGCTTTTCTTGTTTTTCCAGGATCTCTTCAGACTTCTCTGAAAGCTGCTCCTGATTTTGAAGGTTCTCCTCAAACTTCTCTTTTGCCTTATTGATTTCCTCTTGTAGTTTTTTCTGTTGCTCCAAAAGTTTTTCCAGCTCCTTTTTGGTTTGCCAATCCATCTCTTTTTGCTGGAGCATTTTTTCCCGAAGCTTTTTCATTTCCTCCTGAATTCTTCGAGACTCTTTCAGGGATTCTTTTAATTGTTCTTTTATCTCATCGGAATTCTGTTCTTCCTGTTCCTCCAATTCTTCTATAGAGGGGAGCTCATAATTCATTACTTGTGTTCGAGCAGACTTACTTCCATTTATAGCGTCATTGTCAAATATTTCAAAGAAATAACTAATCTGATCACCCGGCTTTAAGTCAAGCTCTTCCAGGTTAAAGGCATAGGAGTACTGAATATTTCGATCACCAGAAATTTTTATTGACGTAGAAACAGGGGGCTGCTGTTGGCCCCTTGAATTAGTCTTTTGATAGTTGAAGCTTAGGTTCTTTAAACCATAGTCATCGCTAGCTTCTCCGGCAAAATATTGCTGTGTTGTTTGTGTGCTATCTGCGAAAGCCTCCACAGAGATTGAAGGGGCCAGGTCTGGGATTACATTTAGGGCGTAACCAATCGAGTCAGCGAAGGGAAGGTGCTCGTTAGAAACATAAAGCATGTAGGTTTCATCCTTGAGTGCCCGACGTTGATATGAAAAAAGGTTCTCACCTTTTCTTTCGGCAGCCTGGGTTTCAGAAGCATTATTGAACCTCAGGTCTACAGAATTTGTATTGGAAGCATTGAAAGACCAGGACAACCTTGTGCCTTGCGGCATTGAAAGGTCTCCAACGTTTTGTATTGTTTCGTCTTTTCTTCCAGTATAACCAGGGTAATCCAGCCTTATATCAAAACCCAAGATGTTGGGCTTCTTTAGAACGTCAATTTCAAAATCCTTGCTGTTAACTTTTTGTCCCCGAAGTCCGGGAGCGAATAGATTAAAAGCAGTAGTTCTTTGAAGGTTGTTGAATCTGTATGTAAAAAGGGTTTCCGACTCTTTTGTCAGCCTGTACTGATAGTTGTCAACATTGATAAACACCTCCGCAGGAAAAACCTCTCCTTCCACTTCAACCTGTAGGTCATAATCATCATATTGAATTACCGTCGGATTTTCTTCCTGGAGAACAAAAGAAAATGGGGCCTCCCTTTCAAAGTCTCTATCGTTGTTTATCAGCCTTGCAGTGCTATCTTTTACCAGACTTGGAGCGGCAAACAAAATGACCATGAGGATAAGCATTGGAGGTAATGCGTATTTGAGATACTTTCGATTTTTCTTCAGGTCTATAGCCGCTCTAAAAGGAACCAACTTGATCTCCTCTGTTT
>JABDJM010000165.1 GCA_013002475.1 Saprospiraceae bacterium
CTTAACAGAAGATTAAGTATTCATACGGGGGATAGGATCAAAATTATGCGTCTCAGAGTAGAAAAATTGCTTTTAATCAGTGGATTATTGTCAAAAGCGAAAAAAAAATTGCGTTGGTCTTGCCTAAATGAATCTTTCATCGTAATATTGCGATTAAACGATGAATATGGGTCTTTCCAAGACAGATCTTTTCACTGAGGAACAAAATCGCCTGGCTATACTGGCTAAGAGCCTTGCTCACCCCGCCCGGATAGCTATCCTCCAGCATATGCTTAGAAAGGAGAGCTGTGTATGCGGTGACATAGTCGAGGAGATCGGGCTAGCCCAGGCAACGGTATCTCAGCATCTGAAAGAGCTCAAGTCCATTGGTTTGATCAAGGGAACCATTACCGGCAGGCGGGCATGCTATTGCATTGATGCCGAAGTTTGGAAAAAGGTCCAGAAAGATTTGTTGTCAATTTTTGAGTTAAACAATGAGCAGGCCGGGTTCTGCTGCTAAAAAAGAGAATATGAAATTATCTGAAGTAAAACAGGCTCTGCAAGGAGTAGACAAGGTCGAGTTCCAATTACCAAATGGGAAAATGGTACCCGCTCATTTCCACGTGACCGAAATCGGGGAGATCAATAAGAATTTTATTGACTGCGGTGGCACTATCAGGAAAGACCAGAGTGTAAGTTTCCAACTTTGGTCATCCATAGATTTTCATCACCGTTTATCTAGTGAGAAGCTGCAAAGCATTATTGATCTTTCGGTTGATAAGCTTGGGATCGGAGATCATGAAGTGGAGGTCGAGTACCAGTCAGATACGATCGGAAAGTACTCCCTGGATTTTGATGGAAAGCAATTTCGATTGGTCTCTAAAAGGACGGATTGCCTTGCTAAGGATGATTGTGGAATTCCCGGTTTCAAGAAAAAAGTAAATCTCTCCAACTTGGTGGTAGAGAATTGCTGCGAGCCAAGCAGTGGCTGTTGTTGATCTGTAACGCAGAATAATACAAAAGGGATAGCAGAAAACTGCTATCCCTTTTTTTGCCTGGATTTAAATAAAACCAACTTGTTATCTCCTATAGGGCAATCCGCTAGAAGATAGCTAGGGGTAGGGCAAGTTGATTTCTTACGGAGCCCAACCACTCCGCATTAAGGTTGTACCCTTAATAACTCCACTTCTTTACCAGCCTTAACTGGCAATAATCTGATGATGATGAGGAGCCAATATTTCTTTAGGGATAAGAGCTATGTCTATTCAGCATTCAAAATGCTACCCGAGACACATCTTTGTGATACGGGTCTTGAGAGCAAAAGTATGCCTGTTGTTACCACATTTCACTATACAAAAGATATCTTTTCAATCATTCGACTATACAAAAGTTATCTTTTTCCCTATAGGGCCCCCAATATTGTTTGGAATAAATGTGGTGGCGATGTTAGAGCTCAGGGTCTGAACGACCTCAAAGAGCATTCGCTATTTATTGTTTTGTCCTTTTTCTTTTGTCCTTTTTATTATCCTGGAAAGGCTATTGGGAGTTATGCCAAGCATTGTTGCGATATCAGCTTGATTGACCTCTTGAAAAATAGCATTATCCTGTTCTAAAAGGATCTCATATCTTTCTTCCGGACTATTTACTGAAAGGAGTTTTACCCTATTTCCTAACCAGAGTAATGCCCTTTCCTGAACTTGAATGACAACGTGTGCAAATCGTATGTTCTGTTGTGCAAGGATCATGTACTGTTCATAATCTGTCTGTAGGTATAAGGAGTCCTGTATTGCCCTAAATCCGACCGTAGCCGGCTTTCCCATCCTATCTGCTTCCGGTTCCCCAAAGTACTCTCCAGGTTTTCTAATCCAAATAGTCCACTCTTCGAGGTCTTCTCCAAGCACAAAACCCTTGACCAGACCTTTTAACAGAACATAACCATCACTATGGACCGAGTGTACGGGGATGATCTCCTCCTTTCTTTTAGCAGTTTTTATCTTGCTAATGGCTATGAAGGCTTCTATGTCCTCATCTGTCAAGAATGGGAATTGTAATGATAAGGCTTCCTGGGCTGTTTGTACTAGGTTCTCCATACAACAGTTTGTTCGAAATTGTTGAAAATTTTAGCCTAGGGGTTTTAATATATGACGTATATAGAAAAATCTTTAGAACTGCATTGTAATTCCAAGGTTATTTCGATGGCTGGTTTCAAGATGTTACTTCCGGTGGAGATTCCTTTTTTGCTTCAAGATTTCGTTTCATAATTCTTGATAGACTATTAGGCGTGATCCCAAGGTAGGTGGCTATATGTTTGTTGCTGACTCTTTGGAAAATCATTGGCCTTAGTTTCATAAGGATTTCATATCTCTCCTGTGGCTTATTAGCCAGTAATATTTGGTTGTGTTCCATGTATGCCCAAACTGCTTTTTCCAATCCAACTCTGTAGAGTCTGGCTATCCGAAGATTATCGGCGGAGACTAGTTGGGATTTTGGGATCGGAAAGATCAGGACCTCCGCATCTTCAATAACCTCAAAATTTAGATTAGAAGGCTGACCAAATGCTATGGACCTTGGATCACCAAAAAAATCACCTGTATCCCTGAAAGAGACTGACCTTTCTACGTCATTCTTGTCCAAAATGAACCCTCTAACAAAGCCAGAAATAAGAAAATAGAAATCTGTTAGCCTATGCCCAGGAGTATGGATTTTTTGTCTTTTTTTAAAGGTCTCTATTCTGGAGATTTCGATAATGTCCTCAATATCATTGATCGTAAGAAATTCGAAATGCCGCTGAAGGCTGGTAAAAGCTCTTTCTCTAGGAGACATTGGTTTGTCGTTAATAACAATTAGACCATTTAAACAGCATTCAAACCATTTGGTTTGAATACATGGCAAAAGCAATCCCTGCTAATACCCATATATAATGGTTTGGAGCAAGGATTCAGATTCCTTGATTACAATCTAAGCTTTGAGGAATGTGGGCGCTGAGAATGTCATTACCCTATATAACAATATATGATGTAATCATCATGTTTTCGAGTTTTTGCATATGATCTTCATCAATTTTTCAATGAAATGAATATATTTGTATATACAAATGATGTATATACATGAGTATTCATTATTT
>JABDJM010000277.1 GCA_013002475.1 Saprospiraceae bacterium
AAACTGCTCAGTTCAATTTGTAGTTCTTTATTCTTCCATGGAACATGGATAGAATGGCTTTGTCCAAACACCCGATTGTTTCTTACAAACAGAGTATATGAATTCAAGCCGCCATAATTCTTGTCACTGATAATTTTCTCGACTATGAATTCTTTTTTCGGTCCTGTCAACGTCCAGGAATTCTGAGCATTGATTCCGGAAAATGTATGGAAGAGGTAAACAGGGTCAAAAGTCGACAGGTCCAACTGATAGGTCTCACCAGGTTGCCAACTTGAACTATTAGTAAAAAAGAAAAAGGGTTTAGAAGAGCGAAATTGATTGTCTTCGGAATCAAAGACTTCAACTACCTGTTGGATGTTCGCTTTCTTACCATTTTCATCTTGCCCTTCAACCTCCAGCAGATAATATCCTTGCGTGATTGTTTCTTTGTTCAAAGGAACTTGTATTCCTGTTTCAGTGGTCCAGTTCCTGGTGATACGAGCCTCTCCTTTTTCCCACCCTTCTCTTTTTTCCTCATCCCCATAAGCGAACAGTGGGAATCGCTTTTTAAACTCTTCCTTATTCGACTTATACAAATCTGGCAAGGTCCAATATCTTTCCAGAAAATAATCTTGTGGTTTCAATAACTGTGTAAACTTGATAGAACCAGTACTCCTAAAAGGTTGTCCGGCCAAATTGTTGGAGTTGATCTCGATAGTATCTATTTCGTTAAGATCCATTTTGCCAGGTACATTATGCTGAATGGTAAATCCTATATATCCCGCCCTAACGCTTGTGTTTGAACTCCTAGTTTCACCACTTCCATCCGTTACATCTGCCTGAATGGAGTACACAAACTCAGGATTCAGCTTTGGATCGAGGCTACGATCCGGTTTGGCTTCAAAGGAAAATTTGAAAGCACCATTTTCATCAGTAGTGGCTTCTCCAAATGCAATTTCTGCTGCTGTGCGGCTATAATAAGGAGGAATCCTCCAAACCGGGCACCATGGGAAATTTGCCTGCCGAGTTACCCTGTATTTAACCTTAGCCTTATCAATCCCATAGCCTGCCAGGGCTTTTGCTAGCCCCGAAATCTCTATTGTTTCGTTGAGGTCTGTTTTTCCTTTTGGAGGATCGATGCTGACCTCAAATTTGGGCCTCTTATATTCTTCTACAGAGAAGTTCGTTGAACCCTGGATCGAACTTTTTATTACGAATCGTCCCAACAAGCCAGAACCCGGTGCAACGAAGTTTCCGTGTAAGGACCCAAATTCGTTTGTAGTAAAAGTGGTGAATTTTACTTCCTCTCCATTTGGATTGACAAGACTAACCACGATCTTATGGTTGCTTAGGATCTCCGGCTTTCTATCCTCATCATAGTTAATGGCAATCCCCTTGAAATACACTGATTGATCCGGACGATAGATTTTTCTATCAAGGAAAAAGTGCACCCTCGAGTTACTTCGGGTTCCAGACATCCGCCGATTCAGATAGATGTTCTGCTCTGGACGAAAGGAGTCATTTCCGAAACTTAGAAGGGCTTCATAGTTTCTATGCTCAGCCCCTTTAAGGCGGATCATTCCTTTATCATCTGATTGAAAATCAAGAACTGATCCCCGACTTGGCGTAAGAACTAAAGAAGCACCAGATATGGGTTTTCCGGATGTTCTTTCAGTAACAAGGAAAAGGTTTTGTTCTGTTCGTTGGTCAATTTTAACCAGGGCCAGATTTGTAACCTGAAAAAAGGAGTACTGATAAGTCATCCCTTCCTTTAGTTTTGGCTGGTTACTTACGATCAGTATGTATTCTCCCTGGTCAAAACCATCGTGAAAGGATTCAAAAGCATGGGTGTGGTGATTTTCAGAATAATCCAAATCATCGGACCATTCCTTTACAGGTTCCAGGCTTTGGAGCACTCCGGGTAGTCGGTTTCTTCTAATCTTTGAGATCCTTTTTCTTTCACCCGATCCAAGCTTGGCAATTTTCCAATAGACCACTTTTGTATTCTTGACATCGACTTTAATCAGTCCGGGTTGGCCAATTGGATATACGTTTTCGATCTGAAGTCTCAGATCAGGACTTTTTATCTGGTCTGCCAGGGCCTTTGCCTGCCTGGCAGCTTCAGCTTCCGGGAAATCATTTTGAACCCTTGTGGCACCTTCAATTGCTCTTAGATAAAAGTCCGTGTCAGGCTTTTCTTTTTGACCATTTACCTGATCGCCTTTCTGCTTAAGGAAGTTTGCCAGGTCCAAAAGGCAGAAAGCAGATTCTTCATTTTTATCA
>JABDJM010000185.1 GCA_013002475.1 Saprospiraceae bacterium
TAATAATCGAATCCCCGGCACCTCGGTTGGGATCAATAACTACGCTGATATAAAGGTTAGTGGGCCCTACAGAAACCGAAGTCTTTTCATCGAATTTAAAGACACGGATGGAAAGGTGATCCTAAGCCAGACACTTTCTTTTCCGGAACCTGGAAAATAACAGTGTCTAATCGTCGTGGAGAGTCATTTTTATTTTCTTCTCCAACTCAGCTACAACATCCTTGAAGCTAGGATCTGTATCCAGCAGATCCTGAACAGCTCTACAGGAATAGATAACTGTAGAATGATCCCTTCCGCCGAACTCCTGGCCGATCGCTTTCAGCGATTTTTGAGTAAGGTTCTTGGCCAGATGCATACTTAGCTGACGTGCGATCACAATACTTCTCTTTCGGGTTTGCCCCTTGATCTGCTCTATAGGAACACTGAAGTGCTCACCAACGACCCTTTGAATAAAGTCGATCGTGATCTCTTTGGACATCTGAGTCACAAAATTCCGGATCACTTCTTTCGCCAGATCCAGATCGATCTCCCGGCGATTCAAAGTGGACTGTGCCAGCAGAGATACCAACACGCCTTCAATTTCGCGGATGTTATTCTGGATGTTGTAGCAGATGAACTCCACCACCTCATGAGGTAGCTCTGCTCCCTCTTGGTTCATCTTTGCTTCGAGAATTGCCATCCGGGTTTCAAGGTCCGGTGCGCTTAAGTCCGCTGATAAACCCCATTTAAAACGAGAAATCAGACGCACTTCCATTCCATCAAGATCCTTTGGTGGGCGATCTGAGGTTAGGATCACCTGTTTCCCATTTTGGTGCAGCTGATTAAAAATGTGAAAGAAGATCTCCTGAGTTTTTACTTTGTTGGCTAAGAATTGAATATCATCCACAATGAGCACATCCAACAACTGATAGAAATTGACAAAGTCGTTGACGGCATTGTTTCGGATGGATTCAATTATTTGATTGGTGAATTTTTCGGAAGACACATATAATACCGACTTATCCGGAAAGTTTTTCAGGATCTCATTTCCTATTGCCTGGGCCAAATGGGTTTTTCCCAAGCCTACATCGCCAAATAGGACTAAAGGGTTGAAGGAGGTTCCCCCAGGTTTTTTTGCAACGGCAATTCCCGCTGATCTGGCAAGACGGTTGCAATCTCCTTCTATATAGTTTTCGAAAGTAAGTGAAGGAATTAGCTGTGGATCAATATCCATTCGCTTGATCCCAGGAATGACAAATGGGTTCTTTATACTCCCTGTATTAATTGTTCCTGGTCCACCCACTGAGTTGGCTTTCTTTTTTGCCTGGGACATGAGAATTTGATACTCAAGTCTTCCGCTGTCACCGAGTTCCTGACGGATGGTTTTTTTAAGCAGTAACAGATAGTGCTCTTCTAACCACTCATAGAAAAATTTATTCGGAACTTGAATGGTCAAAGCATTGGACTCCAGACGAACTGGCTTGATTGGTTCAAACCATGTTTTGAAACTTTGTTGGTTTACGTTTTTCTTTATCGTTCTTAAACAGTTGTCCCATACCGTTGAATAATCTTTAACCATCCTTGTGCTTATATCTTTCGTCCCAATGCGGGTAAGTGCAAAAAAATACAAAAGCCTTGTCAAAAGACTTAGAGAATTTCTCCAAATATCATGGAGATCCTAACGAAGTGGAAGTGAAGTTGAGTAGTAGTAAGTGGGTCCCTGAACGGTCTACAAAAATGGAAAATTATTTGAGGAGTAAGGCCATTCTCAATCAGAATTTTAGAAGTTTTTTTTCAAATATGAGTAGAAAAAAAATCTATATAAATATAATGCTGAAACTAGGGTTCCGTAAGCAAAAAAGGGATTCTGTTGACCTTCAGTTGATTGCGAAAAATGGTTGGACAAAAGCTTCAAGATCAGTCTTTCATATAATACTAATCCTTAATGCGAACGTGTTCTAACTTATCCTACACCTTCAAATTTTGACAAGCTTCACATCTGCCAGGACGATTTTTTTCAAAGAAAACATCAATCCGTCCCAACCTGATACCACCCCATCCCACCTGGTTCACAACCACCTGAGACTTGTCCTGATTAGGCACCAATTCAGCATCGCGTAAAAAGGTATGTGTATGCCCGCCAATGATCAGATCAATATCATTTGTCAGAGAAGCCAGAGAAACGTCAGATATTTTTTCTTCCTGGTATTTAAATCCTAAATGAGACATACACACCACATACTGACAACCCATTTCTTTGCGAAGAAATTTGGCTGTATCTGCCGCATGTTTCACAGGGTCTAAATATCTGGTGGCTTTATAAAGTGTTTGTGGAACAAGACCTCTAAGTTCAATCCCCAATCCAAAAACGCCGACCTTGATCTCCTCAAAAGTGAAAACTTTAAAGGGCTTGACTTTATCATGAAGTACTGTATCCGAAAAATCATAATTTGAAGAGATCAATGGGAAGTTGGCGTTATGCATTTGATTTGCAAGTCCGTCGATCCCCCCATCAAAATCGTGGTTCCCAATTGTGGCGGCATCATAACCTAAAGCGGACATGGCTTTCAATTCAATTTCTCCACCAAATAGATTGAAATAGGGTGTTCCCTGAAAAAAATCTCCCGCATCCAGCAGAAGTACCGGGTTACCCTCTCTTCGGATCGAATCTATCAGGGCACCTCGTCTTACTACCCCACCTCGCCCTTCATTACGACCACCGTCCATAGGAAAAGGATCGATCCTGGAGTGGACATCGTTCGTATGCAGTATAGTGATCTTTTTGATCTCAGGTGGAAGGGCGCTATTTCCAAGGGCATGCATTGGAAACTTCCCTGCACTCAGGAGCATCCCCCCGGAAGCCATTCTTTGTAAAAAATCTCTTCTAATCATACTTACAATGTATAAGATACCCTGCCATCCAATTTTACTACAATGGGCTTTTTGGATTGTTCTACGCCTTCAATCAATAGATCCCGGATAAACTTTCCGGTTTCATATCTTTTCTGATCCACCAAAAAGAAACAATCATTTCCACCATTGGCAATATAGTCGGGCATGGCAATATTGTACACTTTGTTCATATCGACCGGCTCCCCATTAATCAACAGGGAGACTGTTTTTTGATCTTTGATTTGATGTTTGAAAGCGTAGCTGATAGGCCAGCCTCCACCTTGGGCCATATTATCAAATAACTTCATAAGAGTAGGTCCGTCGCAAGCGACAATGACAAGCATATTGTCAAAAGGCATTAACTCATAGATCTTTCCAAGCATTATGTCTCCTTTGACGATCTCGGGGATTCTAAGTCCCCCATAATTCTGGACGGCACCATGAATTTTTACTGCACCGTACTCTTCCGCTTTTTTTTGGAGAACATCAGAAGCCCAATTACCCAATGTTGATTCGGGTCTTGATTTGGTCAGTGTCATTCCCGCCTGACCAATAACATCATTCATCGTTTCATTGTACTGATTCTGATAGGGCTCGACTAACTTTTGCAGCTGAGTGGCTGCAGCTACATTAGCCCTATCGTCGACGGTGTAAAATCTGGGATCACTTTTAACAAGATGCATTTCTTTTTGACATCCAGAAAAGAGCAGAAGGGCAACTATTGGAAATAAATAAACAAGGGAATTCATCGGCCTCATGATCTAAAGGTAGGCCTAAAATCGGATTAGCAGAAATGAAAATACTTACTTGAGAATGAGCGAAGCTTCTTTTTTGATGGCTTCAAGAGCAATGTCCTGGGGTCGTCTTTCTTTTTGGGCAAGATCAGTTAGTAGCGCTTTTGATAAGACCTTGGCAGAAGCAGAATTATCCACAGATGCCGAAGTTCTCTGGATAGTAGCCAAAACATCTTCTTTAGCCAGACTAATGATCTTCCATAGTTGGCTACTCACATAGACCTGTTGAGTAATGTTGTGTTCATACTCTTTCTGGACTGCGATCATTAAGGATAAACTTAACTCCTTCGCTGTCATATTCTCCTGCTGAACACGCAGGATCATTCCCGGGATGTTGATCCGCTCCAGAAAAAGGCTTAAGCGTTCGTAAGCCTGCAATCGAATTGGGACAGTGGTAGCTTGTTGTTTGTGGTTGAATTCCAGCGTTTTCACCTGCAGTTGCTGAGTTAGGTATTGCCGAAACAAGTAATATACCGTCAGGAAAACGATCAGTGCTGGTACGGTGACTTTTATAATTTCAATTATGGTGGATACCCATTCGGACATAGCCTGCTATTTTGACCAAAAATAAGTGGATTTCAGATTCTAGAAGGATGTTTTACCTTAAAGAGAGAAAATTGTTCCTATTGGAACAAAAGCCTGATTGACAGGGTTTATTGTCTGAGACTTTCAAGGAGCTCCTTTTTTCTTTAATTTTGTAGAAATTCAATGGTATGACAGATACTAAAACCACTACTATCCAGCCAATAACCCTTACTGAGTCGGCTATAGTCCAGCTCAAGAGGATCAAGGGTGAGCAAAGCATTCCCGATGATCACGGTCTGAGAGTCGGGGTGAAGGGCGGTGGATGCTCTGGATTTTCCTATCTGCTTGGCTTTGATGCCCATAAAGAGAAGGATGATGTATTTGAGATAGGTGGCTTGAAAGTCCTTATGGAAAAGGCTCATGCCATTTACCTTCTTGGAATGGAGATTGATTGGGTTGAGGGACTCAACAACCGTGGGTTCAGCTTTAACAACCCTAACGCCAACGATACCTGTGGCTGCGGAACCAGCTTTTCTGCCTAGCGATCAGCCTTTTGCTCCGGGAATTTTCCTGCACATTTTCATAGTATTTCGATATGTCAGCCAACCCTGGCCTTTAAATCCTCGTGTAAACCTATATTAGAAGGCATTAATGCCATCTTATGACTGAGCATGAACTCGATCAGGTAATACAGCGATGTAGGAAAGAGGATGCCCTCGCCCAGAAGATGCTATACATGCATTTTTACAACTATGCGATGACCATCTGCTACAGGTATACTCAAAATCGAGAAGAAGCTCAGGAAGTGCTGAATGACGGATTTTTTAAGGCCTTTAAGAATTTACACCGCTACGAATCCAAAGGGGCATTTAAGTTTTGGCTAAAAAAGATCCTGGTGAATACCGCCATAGATCATTTTAGAAAACACAAAAACGCTCCCATGGTGATCGACCTGGTGACCGCGGGAAATCCTGGATTTGAGCCAGGCGTTTTGGCAAACCTTGAGGCAGAAGAATTATTTAATCTCGTCAAGCGATTACCAACCTCCTACCGGATAGCTTTTAACCTTCATGCTGTGGAAGGTTATAGTCACCCGGAAATTGCGGAGATGCTGGGTATATCAGAAGGAACCTCTAAATCAAACCTGGCAAAAGCCAGGCAACGACTAAAGGCGATTATTGCGAAAAACTACGGGTTGAAAAAATATGGATAATAAAGAATTTGATAAGGCTTTTCAGGAGGGTTTGAACTCCGAAAAATCCTTCCCAACCATGGAGGAGGATTGGGCTTTATTGCATGAACGATTGCATCCCCCCAAGAAAAGACGCCGAATCCTGTGGTGGCCCTTTTTGGCAGCCGCAGTTTTATTCCTGGGTTTAACAACCTGGACCTACTATCAAAAATCACAAGAATTAGAGGCAGAACTTGCCCGGATAAATTACCAAAACCAATCGGAAACAAAAGAGACGTCTGAGACAAATACTAACAAGGATTTCCAGGGCCCTATTGAAACCACTAACCAACAAAAGGCAGCGCAACTCTCCTCAGATTTTTCATCTGGTATCGCACAAGAAGAATTTGCCAGTCAAGAGGTGTCGAATCAGCGTGCACAACCTAAACCACCAGAGCAAAAAGCAACACCAGAATCTTCCACTAGAGATCTTAACACAACGGACAATTTTCTTTCCCAGCAAAGAGATATCATGGATGATCTAAATTCTCAGACGATAATACTAGCTGAAGAATTGAAGGATAAGATCGATGATACAGAAACTCTTATCACTGAAACAGAAAATGCTTCCGGCCCCTGGGAAAATTCTATTCCCATATTAGCCTCCTTAAGAGGTCTCGATCTACTAACCTTTGAGAGAGATGCTCCCGAGCTAGGTTTATTACTTACAGAAGAAGAGGAAGTTGAGGAGGATCAACCA
>JABDJM010000189.1 GCA_013002475.1 Saprospiraceae bacterium
CATGTGATCGTTGCTCCGCGCAATAATGGTCATAATGCTATGCCTACCCTTAGGGAGCCTGCAGAGATTGCCTCAATTGAGATTCGCAAAGGAGCTAAACTGGATCTCAAAAGATCTGGAAGGATCATCCTTTCTGAAGCAAGCAGTGATCCTCAAATAGCATCAAATATTATTGCTGCACCACTCCCCTGGAAAAGGTAAAGTGTAATTAACCGGTACATTCTTCGTCTGGCATTATTCTTGGATATATGTTAGGACCCTGTCACATACCTAGCCAATTCCAAATTTAATAACTCCACAGAAGCCTGGATTGATCCCTTTTATAGAGATCGACAATGACTTCCTTAAAAGAATGTACCAATGAGCTGGGGGGAAAACCTAAATGGTCCGATCCGGACCCTAACGCTATTATTTGTACTCAACACTTTTTTCACAACCCTTTATGGACAGTCATATCAAGATTGTATACTAAACTCCACCTATGTTGGGGGGCGGGTATATCTTGATTACAACGACAACAAATCCTGGGAGTCATCCGGAAATTATGAGGAGAACGGGGCACCTGGCATAACTGTGCATGCCTATGATATGGCCGGAACCCTTATCGGAACCACACAAAGTGATGCATCCGGTGGCTGGGCAATCAACGTCGGTAATGGAGTCAATGTAAGGCTTGAGTTTGTAGAGCCTGCACACTTTGAAGCTGCAAAGGCGGGGATTTCATCGAAATCAAATGTGGCATTTGCTACAGCGCCAAGCTGTAATGTAGACTTTGGCGTCCATGACCCCTTAGAGTTTTGTGAAACCAATCCTGAGATTACTACCATTTGCAATGTGAAACACTTCGCCAATGACAATGTCGAGCAAATCGTATCCCTTGACTACCTGGATGGAGGGAATAGCACAACAGATATCAATGATTATTTTGAATTAAACCATCCGGTAATGGTTAGCAAAGGCCAAACCGGCAACCTTTGGGGATTAGCCTTTGGAAGAAAAAATCAAATCCTCTACTCGTCTGCCACCTATAAGAACATGGCGGATGTAAGTTCGGATGGAATGGGTGCAATCTATTGCGTCGACAACTCCACCAATGATGGTACTTCCGGATGTATAGATTCTGCGGCGCTACTTACTGTACTGAATGCCGGTGCAGATCCGACATTAGGAAATATGTCTGACGCTGTATCCGGAGGCTCAGCCTTCGATGCAGGCTTTGACGGCACGGGAAAAATTGGCCTGGGTGGCATAGACCTGAATGAGGCTGGTGATACCCTATGGGCGGTAAATCTTTTTTCCAGGAAACTAGTAGGAGTTCCCCTTTCTGCTGATGGAAAATCTGTGGCAGGGGCAATACAAGAGGTAGATATGCCCAGCCCTGCTACCTGTACAGGGGATGAGATCAGGCCCTGGGCCCTTAAATGGTACAGAGGGAAACTATACGTTGGGATGGTTTGTTCCGGGGAGGTCACACAGAGCAAGGATACCCTACGGGCCTATGTCTATACATACACACCAGGGGCTCTGGGAATGTCTTCGGAGGCCGTCCTAAGCTATAAGCTCAATTTTGACAGAGAAGGGTCAGTCTGGAATGTATCCGGTGATTGGAATCCCTGGAAAACGACTTGGAATGCTGCTAACCCCATTCCGAGTGCCTATTTGAACGTGGCTAACCAAGGGGCTTACCCTTGCCCGATATTGTCGGATATTGCCTTTGATCGGGGAGATATGATCCTTGGCTTTCTTGACCGCTTTGGAGATCAATTTCAGTTTGAAAAAGATCCTGCGGGGGTATTAAATCCTGGTGGAGATATTTATATGGTTCCGGCGGGAGATATTCAAAAAGCCGGGCTGAATGCAGATGGGGAGACTTGGACGATAGAAAACAATGGTAGCATTTCAAGTTCAGCAAACGACAATTACAGTTCGATGTCGGTCGCTAGTAATGCAGGTCCTGGTGGAAAAGAATTCTACTTTGGAGATCGCTACTCACAACATGAGGAAAATACTTTAGGCGGCCTGGCAAATTTGCCGGGAAGACACGAATTGGTTGTCGGGGCCTATGATCCGACTACAATTTATTATGAAGCTACCAGCGATGGTCGATGGGGATCCGGAGGTTTGACCTGGCATGATAACAAAC